>DAOWDI010000042.1 GCA_030639105.1 Gammaproteobacteria bacterium
CACGATCGAATCTTTGTGTAGGTACTCCATCGTCCATCCGTCGCGTGAGTCGGTCGCGCCAGTTGCCTTGCCTGGCCACAAATGCCGTATCGGAAAGCTCCTGGGACCGGCGAATAGCACGTCAGAACCGGTCGTCCAACGGGTTGCGAGCGAAAATGCGCAGCTGACCCGAGTGGACCTGGCCCATGATGAAGGAAATCGGCCCAACAGGAAGATGCGACCACTTGACGGCCGCGAACCTGCCCGATCAATTTGCCGGCCTGCGGCGGCTCGAAACAGCACCGCACCCTCCGGAACGTCCCGAGATGGGCGCCTCGGTCGCCTATGGCAGGGGCGAGGTGACCGGCCGTGTCGCGCTCTACGATCGCGGCCTGCCGGACATCCCGGATGGCCCCGAATCGTCAACGATTTACGACGAGATCAACCGGGTACTCGCAGACCTTGGTGAGCGCGTCGAGATAGGTATGTACCAGGGTGCCCACATCATCGACCAGTACCTCACGCGAGAGTCCGGGTGTGACGTGAATTTCTTCTGTGTCGAGTATGAGTACCGTCTGCGCAGTCAGCGCATCGGCGCCGCGGTCTGCTTCACCGGGCACGATGGTCTGATCGTCATGGTGTCGTGCGAGCAGCCGCTGCCCAACGCCGATGCCGAAACGCGCCGTGCGTTCGTTGCGGATGTTGCGGCGTTCCTCGCGAGTCGAGGATCGAATGCGGATCGTCGCGCTGCGGCCTGCGGTTGATGCTCAGTACATATTGTTCCTGGCGTCGTCGTCGATGCCGAGTTCCAGCATCTGCGAGGTCGCGGCGTCCAACCCGAGGTGATCCGACATCAGCTCGGCAAGGCTCGGTACGCCGGCGTCGGGTAGGTAGTCCGACTGCCACAGCTTCGAGCGACGGAACGCTTTGGAGCAGTGGCCCAGCGCCTCTGTAACGGTGACCACGATTACGAGCTTCGGCAGTTTGCCGTTCACGGGAAAACGGCCGAGCAATTCCGGGTCGGTGCTCACCACGCCGGATCCGTTGACACGCACCGTTTCCTGTACGCCGGGAATCATGAATAGCAGCGACAGCCGGGGCTGGCCGATGATATTCACGATACTGTCGAATCGTTTGTTGCCCGGTCGATCGGGGATGAGCAGCGTCTTTTCGTCGAGCACATGCACGAATCCTGGTGCGTCACCGCGGGGGCTCACGTCACTCGATCCATCCGCGCCGTGTGTCGCGAGGCAGACAAAGGGCGAACGGTCGATATAACGCTTGATGGAGTCGGTGATCACGGAAGTATCCTTGGCGACGACCAACTCATGCGGCTCTCCGGTTATCACTTCGCGAAGTTCCTGCTCAGATCGAATCTCGTGCCCCATCTTCTTGCTCCTGACCGCTCCCACCGATGAAGCCCTGAGTATACGATGCACGCAGGCTTGCGGAGGGCACACCATGGAACTCGAACTTGAATTGATCGCGACCGGTTACGGCCTGGTCGAGGGGCCGCGCACCGATGCGGACGGCGCGCTCTGGTTCACCGATGCCCGGGGCGGCACCATCAACCGACGTGACCCGGACGGGACCATCGAGACTGTGCTCAGCAATCGACCGTCGATCGGTGGCCTGGCGCTGCATGCCGACGGCGGGTTGATCATGTCCGGGCCGAACGTCGCCCGTCTTCATCTGGCCGCCGGCGGGGGCGACGCGAACATCGAGGTACTGCTGGAGCGTGACGGGGTCAGATCGTTCAACGATCTGCACACCGATGCCGCGGGCCGGGTATACGTGGGCGCCATCCGGGCAGACATTTCGGACCTTCGCGCCGAGCCGGATCCGCCGGGCGAGGTCTATCGGATCGAGCTCGATGGCAGCGTCACCGAGCTTTACGGCGGCATCGGCGTTTCCAACGGCATCGGCTTCTCGACCGACGGGACGACCCTCTACCACGTCGATTCCACCAGCCGCGGCTTGTGGGTGCACGACCTGGACGCCGCTGGCAATCTGTCGAATCGCAGGCACATCGGCAAAGCCGGCTTCGAACGCGGCATCCCCGACGGGATGTGTGTCGACAGCGATAGCAACCTGTGGGTTGCACATGTGGGCGGGCGCCGGGTCGTGAAGCTCGATCCCAACGGTGATCAGCTCGACGAGATTGCGGTTCCGGCCAGTTGGGTGACCAGTTGTGCGTTCGGCGGCCCGGACTACGGCGATCTCTACATCGTCAGCGCCGACAACCGCGACGATGAGTCGCTGGGCGGGTGTATCTGGCGCTGCCGGCCGGGCGTGACGGGACATCCGACGCCGCTGGCGCGGGTATAGATGCGACGTCGCCAATGACCGCGACCCCAACTCCTCAATCTCGATTTCGCGGTTGCCTGCTGGGCGGCGCGGTGGGTGATGCCTTGGGTGCCGCGGTCGAGTTCATGACCCACGGACAGATCAAACAGCGATACGGCCGGCACGGCATCACCGCATTCGACGCCGCTTATGGGCGCACGGGCGCGATCACGGATGACACGCAGATGACGCTGTTCACCGCCGATGGACTGTTGCGCGCCGAAGTCAGCGGCCATGATGGCGGTGCGGTCTCCCCGGTCGTTACCACGTCGCAGGCCTACCTGCGTTGGCTCTACACTCAGGGGGATGCCACGGCGGAGTCACTGCCCCTCGGGGAGCCCGGATGGCTGATGTCCCATGCTGATCTGCGCCACGCGCGTGCGCCGGGGATGACCTGCCTGTCGGCCTTGGTCGCGATGCCGTCGCTGGGCGAGCCCGCGGTCAATGACAGTAAGGGTTGCGGTGGCGTCATGCGGGTCGCGCCCGTTGGCCTTTATCGTTGGCACGAGTGTGATCAGCCGGACGTGGAGGCGCGGACATTTGATCTGGCGGCGCAACTCGCCGGGTTGACGCATGGCCACCCGACCGGCCAGCTGAGTTCAGGTGCTCTGGCGGTGATGGTGCTGTGCCTGATCGAGGGCGCAACGCTGGCCGAAGCACTGGACGCGGCGAAGCGGTGCCTCAATGTGCGTGAGCATGCCGAGGAGACTCTCAATGCGTTGGCGCGGGCCGAATCGCTTGCGAGCCGCAGCCGCTGGGCGCGGCGTAACGCGATTAAAGAACTCGGAGAAGGTTGGATCGCCGAAGAAGCGCTCGCCATCGGCGTGTATTGCGCGCTCGTGGCGTCGGATTTTCGTGAGGCGGTCACGCTGGCGGTCAATCACGACGGCGACTCGGACTCCACGGGTTCGATTGCCGGCAATCTTATCGGCGTGATGCTGGGCGTCGAAGCCATCCCGGACAACTGGCTGCATACGCTAGAACTTGCTGACGTGATACGCGAGATCGCTGATGATCTCTTCGAGTACCCGGATTGGCGCGGCGCAAGCGTCGAGAAAAGGGCCCGAATTGACGATAAGTACCCGAGCTAGCGGCTACCAGATGCCCGGGATCAGGCGGAAGCGGACCCGCGTCGCATACTCGGCGTAGCCAGGGAGTTCGGCTTGGAGCGTGCGATCTTCGAACACCGTGCGGACTACGAATCCGATCACCGCGAGCAGCGCTGGGACGAAACCCCAGAGCGATGCGAGCATGAGCGGCGTCGAGAGCATCCATGCCGCGAAGCCCACGTAACCTGGGTGGCGCACGAAGGCGTAAGGCCCTGAGTCGACCGCGCGATGCCCGCGTTCCGTTTGGATGCGCACGGTCTTTTCGAAGAATGGATTCACCGCCATAGACCAGGTGACCAGGGCCCAACCGGGGACAAAGAGCGCCAGGCCCAGCAGCCACGCGACCCCCGGCGTGCTGGATTCCCCATCGTGCGCCGTGAGCACCGGGACGACAAACACTGCGATCATGGCCGGCGCGAACAGAGCCATCCAAGCGTAATCCCAGGCTTTCGTGCCCGCGCCGGGCATCCCGCGGTGCCCGATAAGTTCGGGGTTCCAGCGCAGCAGGCAGCCCAGGTTGACGATCAAGGTCG
>DAOWDI010000201.1 GCA_030639105.1 Gammaproteobacteria bacterium
GGATGCCTGGCGTGCTGCCGTTTCATATGGGCGCCTTTACCGCCGCGGCCGCCGCCGGCGTCGAGGTCATCCCCATCGCGATCCACGGCACCCGTTCGATGTTGCGCGCTCATTCATGGTATCCGCGCCGCGGTGCGATCACCGTGACTGTTGGCAAACCATTGACACCCGATCGAAACGCCGAGGAGTGGTCGGCGGCGGTGAAGCTCAGGGACGCCGCGCGCCGGCATATCCTCACCCATTGCGGTGAGCCTGATCTGGCGCACGAGTCCAACGTCGTGGACGCTGCACCATCCCCGTAGCCGGTATCCCCCCGCGGATGATGGCGGATAAACGCGTGATTACTTGATCTCGCGCAATCGACGGTTGATTAGAGTGCTTAGGATGTAATCGCTTAACGCAACGCAGGTTCGACCAAATCAAGGATCCCGAACAAGGTACCGATTATGTTGCATTATGTTAGCGGCGACATTCTCCTCACCAAGGCCCACGCCATCGCCCACGGCGTTGCCCCGAACGACCATTTCGATGCTGGTCTGGCTTTGTCGCTACGCCAGCAGTGGCCGGCGATGTATAAAGATTTCCGCCATTATTGTCACTCCGGCGGCTGCAAGTCAGGCAGCTTGTGGACGTGGGCCGGGGCCGACGGCACCCGAATTATCAATTTGATCACTCAAGACCCGCCGCCAAGCCACAATCAGCGGCCGGGGCCGGCCTCGGCAACGCACGTCGGTCACGCCCTGCATGCGCTGTCGGCGTTCATTGTCGAGGAAAAAGTCGTTTCGCTGGCCCTGCCCCGCCTGGCGACCGGTGTCGGCAGGATGCAGTGGGCTGAGGTTCAACCGCTGATCAAACGCCACCTCGGGTCAATGGACATCCCGATCTATGTCTATGAAACCTATCACGCCGGTCAGCAGGCCGCGGAACCCGATTTGCCAGCCGAGAAATAAAACGCAGGTTGTGGGCGAATTAAATAACGATGGGCGAAGAGATCCACAACAGTTGTTTTACGCGCGCGGATTTTGTCAAGTTCGACCAGCGTCTGCGTGCCGAAACGCAAAGGCTTGGGCAGTTATTTGAAAACGGCGGGTTGAGTGATCGTAAGAGTGTCGGTGGGATCGAATTGGAGGCGTGGTTGGTCAATGGGCACGCACGCCCCCAGCCGATCAACAACGTCTTCCTGCGTTGTGTCGGCAGTCCAATGGTCGTACCCGAACTGTCCACATTTAACGTCGAACTCAATGTCGAACCCCAAACGCTGACCGGAAATGCGCTTAGTACACTGCGCGATGAATTGGTTGAAACTTGGGATCTCTGCCGCGATACGGCGCGGCGCCTCGGCGCCGACCTGGTAGCGATCGGGATCTTACCGACGGTCCATGACGGCGACCTCACACCCGCGAATATGTCGGACAGCGAACGCTATCGCGCACTCAACGAACAAATCCTCGCGGCCCGCGCCGGAGAGCCCCTGGTGGTGGATATCCAGGGACGCCAGCATATTAACGCGGTACACAGCGATGTCATGTTGGAGGCAGCGGCGACGTCGCTGCAGCTTCATTTGCAGGTAAGCGCGGCCGAATCGGCGTGCATCTACAACGCAGCCCTTATTGCATCCGCAGCAGTGGTGGCGGTATCGGCGAATTCTCCGTACGCCTTCGAACACGATCTCTGGGATGAGAGCCGCATCCCACTTTTCGAACAATCGATCGGCGCGGGCCCGAACGGCGCAAATCGCGTAACCTTCGGCAGTCGATTCGAGACGGGATCGCTGCTGTCATGTTTTGAGGACAATCTTGCGCTATTTCCAATATTGCTGCCGCACTGCGTCGATGATGAACTCGACCGGTTTAGCCACCTCAGGTTGCACAATGGGACGGTGTGGCGTTGGAACCGGCCGCTCGTCGGTTTCGATCCGGACGGCACCCCACATCTGAGGATCGAGCACCGTGTGATCCCAGCCGGTCCGACAGTCGTTGATGCCTTTGCCAACGCGGCGTTTTTTTGGGGTCTAGTGCGGGCGCTGGCGGACGCGGGTGCCGGCGCACAGCCGCCGATCACGTTCGAAGAAGCGCGGTGGAACTTCTATGAAGCGGCGCGCTACGGCCTGCGCTGCTCGACGAAGTGGCTCGACGGCCGCCTATTGCCGATGCGCGAAGCGATCATGGATCACTACCTCCCGATGGCGGGTGCCGGACTTGAATGCCTGGCGATAGACGCCGCCGACATCGATCACTTCCTCGGGATCATCGCTCAACGCACGGCAAACGGTCAGAACGGCGCCAGCTGGCAGCGGCGCTGGGTCGCTCGGCATGGGTTCGATGTACAGGCGTTGACAGAGCAGTACATGCATAGGCAAAACTCTGAAATTCCCGTGCATGAATGGGACATCTAGATGCTGCGCATTCTCGAATCGATACCGGTTGGCCTGTTGGAACTCGAAGCCTCACAATTGCATTGTTTGCTCGATGGACCAACGCTGATCCATCTGCAGGGCAGGCGGTCACGGCCGTTATTCGTCTCCGTGCTGCTGCACGGCAACGAAACCAGCGGTTGGGACGCGCTGCGGCGCGTGCTTTTACAATATCACGACCGGGAATTGCCGCGCGCGCTTTCGCTACTGATCGGGAACGTCGATGCCGCGCGTGAGGCAAAGCGTCATCTCAAGCATCAGCTGGATTTTAATCGAGTCTGGAACGGCGGCGAATCAACAGCGCATAAGGCTATGGCGTTCGTGGTCGAACAGATGCGGCGCCGCGAGGTCGCATTCAGCATCGATATCCATAACAACACGGGTCACAATCCACACTATGCTTGCGTCAATTCCCTCGACGAACGATACCTGCAACTCGCACGCCTTTTTTCCCGTAATATTGTCTATTTTCTGCAGCCGGACAACGTGCAGAGCATGGCCTTCGCGAAACTCTGTCCGGCAGTTACCGTAGAATGCGGGCGCGTAGCTTCGGGTAGTGGCGCCGATCATGCCGCGGCATTCGTCCAAGCCGTGCTCAACCTGTCCGACCTTCCGCGCCACCCGATTGCTGCGCACGATATCGATGTCTTCCATACCGTGGCGACGGTAAAAGTTGCTCCCGATTGCCGCTTTACCTTCGATGGTGAGGATTATGACCTGCGGTTCGGATCCGATCTCGACCGGCTGAATTTCGCGGAGGTCGCCGCGGGGACGCTCCTCGCCACCCGCCGGCAGGGTTGTGACAAACCGTTGATCGTCACCGATGAAGCAGGTGAAGAGGCGACGAATACGTATTTCCAGTTCGATAATGAACGGATCCTATTTCGCGAGCAGACAATCCCGGTGATGATCACCCAGGATACCGAAGTGATCCGGCAGGATTGCCTGTGCTACTTGATGGAGCGTTACCCGTGGCAGTCACGGTGATAAGATAACGCAGGGATCAGTGACAGCGGTGCGGTTGCCTGATGAAACGGTACGGTTCTTTTGCCTGCACCAGCGCCTGATCCTGGTCGTGGTGTTGTCTCGGGTGCTCGCTACGCTTTGGCGGTGGAAATTGCGTAAGTTGACTTATTAGTCAAACGCTTATCGGTCAGAAATTACGCACCCTCCTAGATCGAGCGGCCATCGGCAGGTGGACGCAGGGGTAACTCGATCGAGGGAGGACAACGTATCGATTCCCCAGCGCCATTTGACTAGAGCCAAGAATATGGTGAACAGCGAATCAAATCGCCACATGTCGCAGTCCGAGCGGACCTGTGCGATGTGTCAGCTACGTGGATTCTGCCTCCCCGGCCACATGGGTGAGGATGTCCTTGGAGCAATTTCCACTATCATCAAAGCACGGCCGCCGGTCCCCCGCGGGACCTACCTGTTTAATCAAGGCGCGCCGATGACCGCGTATTATTTTTTGCGCTCCGGGTCGACGAAAGCGATCGTCGTCGATGATGACGGCCGCGAATCCGTGATGAGTTTTCTGCTGCCCACCGACATCATCGGCGCTGGGGCGATGCAGCGACCGGTCTACTACGACTCCGTGGTAACCTTGGAGCGAAGCGCGTACTGCGTCCTCGGGATCAAGGATCTCACGGCGTTGTTCCGCGACAAGCCGGCGATCCAGGATACCTTCGAATCGAAGATCACCAGTCGGATCCACCTGGAGCGCCATGCTCGGACTCGACTCAACCACACCACCGCGGAGCAGCGTGTCGCGGATTTCATCCTAGAGCTAAGCGATCGCATGCATCAACTGGGTCGCGATCCCGATGCTTTATATCTATCGATGTCGCGCTATGACATAGGCAGCTATCTTGGTTTGGCACCGGAAACCGTCAGCCGTACACTGCGACGGTTTGGTGATGCCGGTATCGTTTCCGTTCATGTCAAGCAGGTACAAATTATCGACCGCAAGAGCTTGACGGAAATCATCCATAGCCCGGCAGCTGCAAGAAAACTGGCCTAGTGGTTCGCTGCAATCCCGCCCTGAGCAATTGACTGGCGAACCCGGGATGGGTGTGTCTATCTGCCGGAGTTGGGTAAAGGACTGAGCCGCGGTGCGCATGCCTTCGGGGCATGCCGTTGGTAGCAAATCGCGCTAAGTTTCCTATACTTCATTATATACGGGAAAGCGGCAGCCATCCGCCGTCCCGCCCACTGGCGAGTTCTCGCCAGGTGAAAAAACGGCTCGCCCATCGGGCGGGCCGTTTTGTCGTGTGGGTGAGGGTACAAAGCAAACCCCACCGCGGTCGAGTAGCGCAAATCTCGGATCCATTGGAATACCGAGCTCGGCGCCTATGTCAGTCAGCAGCATGGCGCACATCAGATCTATCGTTTTTTTCCAGCAGGGATTCGGCGAGTATGTGTTTCTTCCACAAAGCGGTACACCACATAACTGCCCAGTGCACCGAGACCGGCTATCGTGAGGCTTGCGATCCCGATCGGTGCGGCCGCGACGACCATGCCGATAACCATTGGCCCGGCCGCGGTACCGACATCCGTGAGCAACCGCCACAGCCCGAGAAACTCGCTACGGCGATCGGGTGGCGCGAGATCGGTACCAAGAGTCATTACGATCCCAGTCGACAGACCGTTTGCGAGCCCCGCCAGTATCGCGACGGTCAGCAGCGAATAGAATCCGGAGGCGAGTGCCATCGCCGCGAGCGAGATTGCCAACAGTACGGAGCTCGGCACGGCCGTGGCGCGGCGTCCGAATCTGTCCATGATTAATCCCGCCGGGTAGAACAATGCGACATCGACCCCCGCGGAGGCCGAGACGATAAAACCAATCGTGCCGATGTCCAGTCCGACGGCAGTACCGATCAGAGGAATCAATATGGTTCGCGCGGACCGCATGAGCATGAATGTGATCGCGGCGATCCCGGCGGTGGAAAAGACACGGCGATATTCGATACAGAGATTCGTGACGGTGCGAAACCTCAACTCGCGCAGCAGCGGTCGTTCGTGTACGGCAAATACAGTGATGCAGGTAAAAGCCAGGACCGCGGAGGCCGCGGCGGTATAAAATGCGGTTGGGTAGCCCGCTAATTCGACCAGCATAGCGCCTGCGATTGGACCAGCCAACGCCGATGCGCGCAGGCTTCCCGCGATCATCGCAATAACCCGGCCGCGTGTCGCCGGGGCGCAGACGCCGGTGATATAAGACATCCTGCCGAGAAGAAATGAGCTGGCCCCGGCGCCGTTCGCGAAAGCGATCAGAAAAATTAGAGAGACCTCCTCGGTCAAGGTATAGGCGAATTGGGTGCCGCCGATCAGCACGACCGCGAGCAGCATGACGGTCTTATCACCGAGGCGCGCGGCGAGAACCCCCGCTGGTATGTCGAACACCATCATGCCGACGCCGCGGCAGCCCACCGCTATCGAGGCCGCGGCCAGGCTGCCGCCGACTTCAATGACGTAGAGTGGCAGCAGCACGAGGATGGCCTGCGCCGAGATCCCCAGCAGCATTGCGGGTACGTACACGGGGAGAAGGACAGGCCCATGAATTTTCTCAGCGTTCAATCGTTGCGATCTCTGGTGATGCTGAAGGCACCCGGCATGATACATGAAGTGGGTTTTTCTCCTCGGCCGAGCCGCGACGGAATAGGGACCAGGCGGGGAATACCGCGGGTATTTTGTGGATGCTGCCGCACCGGCGTCATGTAGTGCTTGACCTGAGCAGCAGATAGCACGATGTTGACTGGCTCTATCTTATACGGTTCACCTTGCGGTCTATCTGAAATAGCCGCGGGGGCCGAGTAGCGGTACTTGGCGTAAGGTCGTCGAGTGTCATCCGTTGAAAGCTGATCCCCCATGGAGAACTCTGGAAGCTATGCGCTGCGAAGTCATTGCAATCGGCACGGAGCTGTTGCTTGGTCAAATCACGGATACGAACTCTGCCTGGATTGGCGAGCAATTGGCGCTCGCCGGCATCGACTCCCTCTATCAGTCGAAGGTCGGTGATAATTTTGAGCGTATGGTCGAGTGTATCCGCCATTCGCTCACGCGCAGCGACGCGGTGATAACCTGCGGCGGCCTCGGGCCGACGCAGGATGACATAACGCGAGAAGCGATCGCCGAGGTCATGGGTGTGCCGCTCATACGCGATCCGGAGATCGGCGAGCGCATCCGCCAACTGTTCGAATCGCGCGGCCGCGTGATGCCGGAAAATAACCTGCGCCAGGCAGACATTCCAGAGGGTGCACGCCCATTAGCGGAAATGCCGGGGACCGCGCCGGGTCTGCTTTGCCCAGTCGGAGAAAAGGTGATCTACGCAGTACCTGGCGTGCCATATGAAATGCGCACCATGATGACCGGCAGCATCTTGGCCGACTTGCGTCGTCGTTCTGGGTTTGGCGGCATCATCAAGAGCCGCATACTGCGAACCTGGGGTCACTCGGAATCAGTTCTTGCGGAATTGCTCGCCCCACGATTCAAGATGCTGGATAAGGCTGGTAACCCAACCCTTGCGTTTCAGGCCAGCGGCATTGAAGGTATCAAGGTGAGGATCACGGTCAGAGCCGAGGAAGAGGGTGCTGCGATCGAAATGCTAAACGCGGAAGAGCGTGAGGTCCGGCAGGTTCTCGGTGACTACATCTTCGGAATCGATGGCGAGACCATGGAATCGGTTGTCCTCGATCGACTGCGGGAAAAGGGTCTGACCCTTGCCGTAGCAGAAATTACCAGCGGCGGCCTCATTAGCACGCGGCTGACGGCGATCGATGCATCGGGGCAGGTGTTTCGCGGCAGTGTCGTCCCCGTAGCCGGTGCGGTGCGCGAGACGGTGCTGGGCATCCCGCATGATGCCATTGGTACCGCACAGGCCGCGGGGGGCATGGCCGTGGCCGCGCGCGAGGTGCTCGGCGCCGACATCGGGATCTCCACCACTGGACTGCATGACCTGAGTAAGCCGAGCGAGTTGCCGCCGGGCACGACGTTTCTGGGGATCGCAACCGATGCCGGTACGCAGGTTGAGCAGGTCTGCCTACCGGGCGACCGGGAGCGCATGCGGCAGTACAGCGTGATTAATCTGCTCAATCATTTACGTTTGAAGCTGCGCGACTAGGCTGTCCGAAATAGCGAAACATTCAGGCGCAACTCTCACGGTAAATTTGTTCTCATGGTCAAAGCGCTGAAGTCCGGCAACTATTGCGAGTCATTTTCAGGTAGTCGAAGACCAGACGGGTGTTCAGCGTGAGTTGGCGCATCTTCTGAGCGACACTGCGCA
>DAOWDI010000013.1 GCA_030639105.1 Gammaproteobacteria bacterium
CGCGCTGGTCGAGATCAACATAAGTATCCCGCTGTGTCTTGCGCAGTTGCGCTATGGTGTAGGCCTGCTCCTCTATTTTTCCGCGCAAATGCTGTACTTCGCGCTGTAGCGTTTCCACCTGCTGTAGCAAATCCACCAAACCACGGCCTTCGAGCGAACGTTCCAGTTTCGCCACGCGGGCTGCAATATTTGCTTTGTTGCTCGCGGCCGCAAGTGAGTTACTGAATAGGACAGTGGCCACAAAGATTACGCTAAAGACAATGCCGCGCCGACTGCTTGGCTCGCACATCGATAGTACCTCCAGGCGATTAATATAGGATCTCTACGCGCCTATTCGGCGCGTAGGATCCCTCGTCGTGGCCCTCGGTCACCGGACGCTCTTCGCCGTAACTTACGGCTCGCACCTGTCCTGCCGAAGCGCCGAGCAACACCAATTGCTTGCGCACGGCCAGTGCTCTTCTTTCACCGAGCGCAAGGTTATATTCACGCGATCCACGTTCATCCGCGTGCCCCTCCAAGGCAATCGACACATCTGGGTTATTGGCCAGGTAAGCCGCATGCGCTTCGATAGTGCCGCGAAACGCTTCGCGCACATTGCTACGATCATAGTCGAAGTAAATGACCCGAACCGAAAGCGGGCCGTCGGCGTCGTGCGGATCGCCGAGCACGCCGTGCGATAAGGGATCAGCATCGTCTAAACCCCGTGTTCGGGCCGCCAAGTCAATGGCGTCCATTTCCTCGCTCGATATTCCGCGATCCTCTACCAACGCGCGAATTGCATCTGGATCTTTCGTCGTTTTTGACCCTCCGCAACCCGCAATCAGGAAGGCGAGTAACGCCATCGGGATCCACCGTAAGATCGCCACTGTCATACCCCTCTCCTTAATATATTCAGTTTATCATTTGCCATTGAAGATGTTATGACCCCGCCGATACCCGGTAGAGACTCTACCGGCCGTTGGCGCGCGCATAGCTATCTCCGTATAGGCCCCCAGGCCGGTTCGCGCACTTCGCCTTTTTGCAGTGCCAGGCGCTGGCGCACTCGACCATCAACCGATATGGCGGCCAACTCCGCACCGGCCGTGCCCATTGTCGCATAAATTATCATTGCACCGTTCGGCGCGAAGCTCGGTGATTCGTCGAGACGTGTGTCCGTTAGAATATCGAAATGCTCGTTTTGTAAATCGACCAATGCGATGCGAAAACCCTTGTCCCCACCGTTGACTACGGCCATTAACCGACCATCCGGCGACAGGCTGGCGCGTGAATTGTAGTTTCCCATATTAAAAGTCTGGCGCTCAGGCCTGCCTCCATCGATAGCAAGTCGATAGATCTGAGGGCCGCCGCCGCGGTCTGAGGTAAATACGATGTGGCGTCCGTCCGGCGCCCAGCGGGCTTCGGTGTCGATTGCGGGGTGTGTCGTTAACCGCCGTGTCTTTCCGTTGGTCAAATCCAGCAGGTAGATGTCGGGATTGCCATCGAGTGAACGCGTTAGAGCCAGGCGGCGTCCATCGGGAGAAAACGCCGGAGAACTGTTGATGCCACGACCGGATGCTACTTTTTTCCGCTGACCGGTTTGTATATTCTGCACATAGACTGCCGAGTTTCGCTCTTCGAAAGAGACATAAGCCAGTCGGTCACCAAGCGGCGACCAGGCCGGTGACAGCAATGGCTCGCGCGACTCCAGGATCGTATGCGCATTGTGACCGTCCGCATCGGCGATCTGCAGTTGGTAGTGGGATTGCTTTTTCGCGAACTTCTCGACTGTCACATAAGCGATCCGCGTAGCGAACGCACCCTTCATCTTGAGGATCGCCTCGAAGATGATATCGCTGATATGGTGTGCTGTCAGACGCAGATTTGCGGCATTCGTCGGGATCCGAAACCCCGCCAGCTGTTTCGCCGTAATCACGTCGATCACTCGGAACTCAACCGCGAAGCGATCCTCGCCAGTCTGTTTAACTCGTCCGATAACTAGATTATCCATGCCCAACAAGCGCCAGTCCTTGAAATTTATCTCAGCGAAGGATCTCGGGCGCGATGGCAGGTCGGCCGCGGGCATCGGTGCGAAGCGTCCGCTGCGGCGCAAATTTGCGGAAACGATCGCGCCAACATTCTCGGGTGGTGCGATGTCGGCCTGCCAGTCGAATGGCACGATGGCGATCGGTAGCGCACTCTCGATACCCTGAGTGATCCGGATCTCCAATAATTCTCGAGACTGCGCGAGGGTCGCAATGGATGTGAACATCACAATGATAGGTAAAAAATATGCGCTGGATATCTTCATAAACTAGTGCTCCGGGTCGAAAACGAATTTTATTTCACGCATACGTTGAAACAACCGCGGATCCGATGGGATCGGCATAGGCGCGGCTTTGCGCACGGCATTCTCCGCCTGACGATCGAATGCTGCGTTTCCACTCGATTGAACTACTTTCGCCTCCACGACTTCCCCACCCGGAATCATACGTACGTATAGCGTGCAATTGAGCCCGCCCTCAAGGTTGGGATAGATGAAAACACTGGCTACCTTGGTTCTTATGGCCTCGACGTAACGAGCGATCTCCACCTCGTCGTCATGCCGCTGCTTTGCCGCCGCAATCTCATTTTCTTCATTCGCGAGCGCCTCGCGCAGCGCTTCGGCCTCCTTGCGAGCCTTTTCCTGCTTGAGCTTCCTTCGCGTCTCACTAAGCCGTTGCTTTTCTTCTTCGGCTTTACGCTTGTCTTCTTCGGCCCTTTTTCGCCTCTGCTCTTCTTTGTGTTTATGTTCGGCAAGAAGCAATCTTTCCTTCTCCAACTTTTTCTTTTCGGCCGTAATCCGCCTCTTTTCTTCGGCCTTCTTCTGTTCGAGCCTCGCTTGCTCTTTCTTTAGTTCCTTGAGTCTTTGCTCTTCGGCGCGGCGCTTCTTTTCAGCATCGGCAATCTTCATCTGTGCCTCACGGCGTTTGCGATCCTCGGCCTCCTTGAGGTGCCGTACTTCCTCGTCGATGGCCCGTTGGTCGACCACATGGGCTTTGACGATCGGCGTCGCTTCCGCTGGGGCAGGGCGCAGCCGTGACTCCTTGTCCGTCGTTGTGACCAGTACCACCAAGACGATCGCGTGCAGCACGATAGCATATACAAACGCGCGCGATTTTCCGGTTCGACCCACTAACATGGCCAGGATTCAATTATCCGTTAACGCGTTATCCAGCCGTAAGCCTCAGTTCTCAGGCGGCTCTGTGACGAGACCAATGCCGTTGACTCCGGCGCCTTGCAATATCGCCATCACGGCGACCACTCGACCGTAAGCGACGTTGCGATCACCTTTGACAAAAAATTGTGTATCCGGACGGTAGGTAAGCAACCCACCAACGCGGTTCGTTAATGTCTGTTCATCGACCGCTACATTGGGATCGTCTCCATAATCGATGTAAATGGCTCCACTGTCATCGACCGTGACCATCACGGATTCTTGTTGCGAGGGCAAGATCACCTCCGACGGCGCCTGCGGCAGGTCGATCTTGACGCCTTGCGTGATCAGCGGCGCCGTGATCATAAAAATGATCAAGAGCACCAGCATCACGTCGATATACGGGACGACATTGATCTCGGACATCAGCCGTGCACGTGAACGTCGGGTTTTCATCGGCTGTTCAAGCGTGCGCCTGGCGCTGTAATATCGTGGAGAATTCTTCCTGGAAGATTTCGTAGCTGCTGTTGAGGCGATCGACGTCGCTGGAAAAGCGATTGTAGGCGATGACTGCCGGAATGGCGGCGAACAAACCCATGGCCGTCGCCACCAGCGCCTCGGAGATCCCGGGCGCCACCATCGCCAGGGTTGCTTGATGCACATTCCCAAGTGCCTGAAATGAATTCATGATCCCCCATACTGTGCCGAACAGGCCGATATAGGGGCTTACCGAACCAACTGTCGCAAGCGTTGGGAGGTTTGCCTCAAGTACCTCCAACTGCCGGCTTACTTCGATACGCATTGCACGCTGCGTCCCATCGAGGACCGCGGTCGGGTCAATGCCTTCACGCTTGTGCAATCGAGCATATTCCTTGAACCCGGCTGTAAAAACTTTCTCCATGCCGTCTATCTCCCCCTTTTTTGCCCTCACCCGGTTGAACAAGGCAGTGAGGTCGTCGGCTGCCCTAAACTGGTCTTCGAAAATGCGGGCCTCGCGCTTGGATATGCGAAGCTCGCGACGCTTAGTAAATATCAGGGTCCATGAAGCCAGTGACGCGATCAACAGGATGAGCATGACCAACTTGACCAGGAGACTGGCCCCCAGGATCAGGCTCGCAATTGAGAGATCAGCATGCATTACATATCTCCGTGTAGACCTCTGGCGGCATTGCGATCGGCCGTAAGCTGCATACGTGTATGCAGCCAACCTTCACCCGAGCCCGGCTGAGCAGATCATCGGCAACGACGATATTCTGTTCGAACTCGAGGCTGGCTCGACCGCGACGCGGTACGCGTGAGATGACCGCGATTTCGTCATTGAATCGCGCTGGCTGAATGTAGTCGATAGAAATTTTTCGCACAACAAATATGATGCTGGCCTTAGCGGCGAGTTCATCCTGCTCATATCCGATCCATCGCAGCCACTCGGTGCGCGCACGCTCCATGAACTTGAGATGGTTCGCGTGATATACGATACCCGCCGCATCGGTATCTTCGTAGTAGATGCGGATCGGCCAGTAAAATTCCCGCAAATCGTCCTTGATCGTCATATTCAGTCCGCCGCATTCGGTGGATTAAACAAATCCTGTACACTTGGATTGCCGGCAGGGGGATCGATACCAAAGTGTATCCAGGCGGCGCGGGTGGCCATTCTTCCTCGCGGCGTTCGCATCAGAAAGCCCTGCTGGATCAGATACGGTTCGAGAACGTCCTCGATAGTCCCGCGCTCTTCCCCGATTGCGGCAGAGATGCTATCCACCCCCACCGGTCCGCCATCGAATTTCTGGATGACGGCCAACAGTAACTTGCGGTCCATCATATCGAAGCCGTTGATATCGACGTTGAGCATATCGAGTGCGCGTGCGGCCACGTCCTCGGTCAGCCGTCCGTCAGCCTTGACTTCGGCGTAGTCTCTGGCGCGACGCAACAGACGGTTCGCGATCCGCGGCGTCCCGCGTGCTCTGCGCGCGATCTCTTTCGCGCCGCGAGGGTCGATCGCGACATCGAGAATCTTCGCTGCGCGCAGCACTATCGTCGTCAGGTCTTCGGTTGAATAAAACTCCAGACGCTGCACGATGCCGAAGCGATCACGCAGCGGCGAGGTCAGCAAACCCGCCCGCGTAGTGGCGCCAACGAGCGTAAAGCGCGGCAAATCGAGCTTAATAGCTCGCGCGGCGGGACCCTCCCCGATCATGATGTCAAGCTGATAGTCTTCCATCGCCGGGTAGAGGATCTCTTCGACCACCGGACTCAAGCGATGGATTTCATCGATAAACAATACATCATGCACTTCGAGATTCGTCAGCATTGCCGCGAGATCGCCCGCTCGCTCCAGTACCGGTCCCGAAGTGTGGCGCAGATTAACCTGCAATTCGTTGGCAACGATGTGCGCAAGCGTCGTCTTGCCCAACCCCGGCGGGCCAAAGATCAGGACGTGATCAAGCGCCTCCCCGCGGTTGCGCGCGGCACTGATGAAAATCTTCATCTGCTCGCACACCGTCGGCTGGCCAATATATTCCTCAATGCTGCGCGGACGGATCGCATTTTCCATTGCGACATCCTCGCCGGCCGGCTGCGCGCCGATCAATCGCTCCTCAACCATTATTGAATTTGCCGCACATTTTGTTCGCATACTGCCCGGGTTATCAGGCGCAAAGATGACTATCTATCCTCTCAGTCAGAAAATTCCCACATGAACCAGTCGGCTGCGCGATCGCGGCGCCGATGTGGTGAGAGATCCGCTCTAGCGGCATTGTACGGACAATCCTGCCCGGATCGCTGCTGGTGTGGGGGCTGTCGCATCAGGCAAGACTTTTCAGAATCTCGCGAATGAGTTCTTCGCTCGATTTGCCGGGTGTATTCACCTCCAGCACGAGTCGACTTGCTTCGGGCGGTTTGTAGCCGAGTGCGATCAATCCATCGATGGCATCGGTGATGGCATCCGCCTTCGCGCTGCTCGAAGCCGACCGCGCCGGGCCATCGGCTGTGGCCCAATCACCAACGCGGTCACGCATTTCCACGATAAGGCGCTCGGCGGTCTTTTTCCCGATCCCGGGCAGCGCGGTGAGCCGGGCCGCATTGCTTTCGTGCACGCATTGGACGAATTCGTCTACCTCGATACCGGACAAGATTGCCAGCGCGACTTTTGCGCCGACGCCGCTGATCTTAATAAGGCAACGAAACAATTTACGTTCTGTTTCCGTCGCGAACCCGAATAGGAGATGAGCGTCGTCACGCACGACAAAATGCGTGAGCAGCGTGACTTGGGTGTCCAGATCCGGTAGCGACCATACGGTCGTCATTGGCACCTCGACCTCGTAGCCGACGCCGTGGCAATCGATGACCAACCATGGGGGCCGTTTCTCCACCAACACGCCCGTAAGGCGACTGATCAACGGAGTCGGCCTGCGCGCATGGTTGCGGCGGCCTGGATACCGCGTAAACCGTATTGCGTATGCCCGTGGCAGAGGGCCGTACCAAGGGCATCGGCCGCATCAGCACCAGGGGCATCGGGTAGGCACAGCAGTACCTTGATCATATGCTGAACCTGTTGCTTGGTGGCATGTCCGCGGCCGACTATCGCTTGTTTGATTTGGGTCGCGCTGTATTCGAAAACCGGCAGATCCTTGTGCGCACAGGCGACGATTGCGGTTCCGCGCGCCTGACCGAGTTTGAGTGCGGAATCGGCATTGCGGCTCATGAAGATCTTTTCGATTGCAGCATGGTCCGGCAGGTATTCGTCAATGACCGTGGTCAGTTCGTTAAATATCCGCTTGAGCCTTTCGGGCATGTCGAACTCCGCCACGCGGATGTGGCCGCTGGCAAGGTACACGGCGTGCGGCCCATCCATTCGAACCACGCCGTAACCAGTAATACGAGAACCCGGATCGATACCGAGTATGGTGGTTACCGGCAACACGCGGCCCTTTTCATCACGCCTCGAGTTCTGCGAGTACGTCTTCAGAGATTTCGGCGTTTGAATAGATTTTCTGAGTGTCATCCAGCTCTTCGAGCATGTCCAGCAGCCGCATCATCTTTTCCGCTTCGATAGCATTCAGCATATTGCTGTTTTCGGCCCGCATGGTGACTTCCGCGTTTTCAGGCTCGAAACCCGCCGCCAGCATTGCTGCTCTAATGTCGCTGAAGATGTCGGGTTTGGTCAACACATCGATTGAGGTATCGTCATTCACGACCACATCATCGGCGCCCGATTCCAGCGCTGCCTCCATAACGGCATCTTCGTCGCTGCCGGCTGGAAAGCTCAGCAGGCCAACTTTGGAGAACATATAGGCGACCGATCCATCGGTACCGAGATTGCCTCCGCTCTTGGTAAAGGCGTGCCGGACTTCGGCAACCGTGCGATTACGGTTGTCGGTCATGCAGTCCACCATCACCGCGATGCCGCTCGGCCCATAGCCCTCGTAACGGATCTCATCGTAGTTTTCGCCCTCAGTGCCACCCACTCCTTTGCCGATAGCCCGCCCGATAGTGTCCTTAGTCATGTTGTTGCCGAGGGCATTGTCGACGGCGGCGCGCAAACGTGGGTTGGCGGCGGGGTCTCCACCGCCGAGCCTCGCCGCAACCGTGATCTCGCGAATGAGCCGGGTGAATATCTTGCCGCGCTTTACATCCTGGCGGCTCTTGCGGTGCCGGATGTTCGCCCACTTACTATGTCCCGCCATTAATACCCTCGAGATTGCCCACTTAGAAGAGCGCTATTTTCGCAGAAGTCGCCGCTCCTTGCAGCGCCGCGTAGCCCGGCTTAGGCATCATTATTGCCATAGATCACCTGCTCTCTTTGTGCGGCAAAGTCCAGGAGGCGCTTGATCGGGATCCTCGCGCGGTCGCACAACTCGCGTGGCAGTTTAATTTCGTTACTGCGGTTACGCAGCGTTGCGAGCAGCGGCGCCAGCTGGTTCATCGCCATCCACGGGCAGTGCGCGCAGCTTCTACAGGTGGCGCCATGACCGCTCGTTGGCGCTTCGATCAACGTTTTACCAGGCGCCGCAGCCTGCATCTTGTAGAAGATCCCGCTATCGGTTGCGACGATGAATTTCGTCGCGTCCATATTTTTAACCGCCGCGATAAGGCCGCTCGTAGACGCCACAACGTCGGCCTGCTCGATCACCGACGGTGGCGATTCGGGATGCACGAGCACCTTCGCGTCGGGATGTTTGAGGTGTAGTTCTTCGAGTTCGAGACCCTTAAACTCTTCGTGCACGACACAGGCACTGTTCCAC
>DAOWDI010000096.1 GCA_030639105.1 Gammaproteobacteria bacterium
GTCCGCAACCGCCGTTTGGAGACCGCGGAACAGTGCCCGCGCCACGATCGCATGCCCGATGTTCAGCTCGACAAGCTGAGGGATCGATACGATGCGGGCTACGTTGTGATAGGTAAGTCCGTGACCAGCATTAACCTGGAGGTTTGCGTCGGCCGCAATCCCGGCCGCGGTCGTGATTTTTTCAAATTCCAGAGATTTCAAATCCGCATCTTGTGCCTCAGCATAGGCTCCCGTATGCAACTCGACGACTGATATGCCGACGCCCACCGCCGCTTCAATTTGTACCGGATCGGGATCGATAAACAGAGACACCTCGATACCGGCGCGCGCGAGTTCGCCGCAAATACCTCTCAATGATGCGCTTTGCAAACGGACATCGAGACCACCCTCTGTCGTCAATTCCTCCCGCTTTTCGGGCACGATGCAACACTTCGCGGGACGCACCTTAAGAGCAAATGCGACCATCTGTGGGGTTGGCGCCATTTCGAGGTTCATCGGCACGGTCAGCGCCTCACGCAGTAAGTTAACGTCGCGCTCTTGAATATGGCGGCGGTCCTCGCGCAGATGCACCGTGATCCCGTTGGCCCCCGCATCGACGGCGACAAAACCCGCCTGCACCGGATCCGGGTAGCGCGTCCCGCGCGCTTCGCGGACCGTAGCGATATGATCAATGTTGACGCCAAGCTGGATTGGAGGCTTCACTGCGAATCGATTTCCCGGGTTGCGAGCATAAAAAAGTGACCGCGTAGTTTAACCCAGATCCCGTCCCCGATCGCTTCTGATGCCACCCGCATAGGGCTAAAGATGAAGTGGCTCGGCCATTCCAAGCAAGAGGCGGGGCAACTGCCGGTTTCAATTCGACGGGTGCTGAAACAACGAGCGTGATGCCAACGGTTGATCGCCGATATAGTGATGCAAAACGAAGCGCATAAGCTTCTTGGCCTGAAGTAGCTGTGGTGTCCGAAATTCCCGCCTTCCGGCGAGTGCGAGCAGTACTTCTCCGCTTACGACAATTCCACAGCCACCATCCTCGGCGGGGATCGGGCCTTGTTCAATCACGTAGCAGTAATTTCGCAATGGATCGATATCCTCGCCGCTGCCGGCTGCCACCGTTAGCTGAAGGCCGTAGCCGCAGGTATCGAGCAGTACTTTTTCAAATTGACGTAAAATTGGTTCAACGGGTACCGTCGGCCCGGCAAGGGACAATAGTGTTTGCTCGTAAATTGCGAACAGCTCGGGATTCGGGTCGTGGCGCCCGGTTAGCCTCATGATCAGCTCGTTGAGGTAATAACCACTGAACAGCCGTTCGCCGGTGAGGTTCAGCGCACGGCCGACGGGCTCCAGCTTCGTCAGTGTATGCAGATCGGAGCGGCCGGACCAGGATAACTTATACTTGAGAAATGCCTGCATTGTGTTGCCGCCACGTTTGCGCCCCCGGATCGCGCCGCGTGCGACGACGCCCACGCGGCCATAGTCGGCGGACAGGCATTCGAGTATGAGGCTGGTTTCGCGGTAGCGCCGACGATGCAGGACATAGGCTGGATGCAGATCGGTGCGCACTAGTCAGTCAAATTCAATTTCCTAAGCGCATTCAGATCGTCAGACCACTTGCCCTTGGTCTTCACCCAAGTCTGCAGGTACACCGGGCGCTGCAGCAGCGTCGCGATGTCCTTACGCCGCGCCGAGGCCATCGATTTTACCCGGCCTCCCTTTGCGCCGATAACGATCCCCTTCTGCCCTTCACGCTCCACCCAAATTTCGGCATCGATATCAACGTGTTCACCATCATCGCGCAAGGTGTCGATGACGACTGAAACGCTGTATGGGAGTTCCTCTCCCAGTCCCCGGATCAGTTTTTCGCGGATGAGTTCGGCGACTAGAAATCGTTCGCTGTGAGTCGTGACCTGCTCATCCGGGAACTGGTGTGGGCCGGAAGGCAGAACATTGCTAATGGCGTTCAGTAACGCATCGACGGCGTCTGCGCGGCGGGCGTTCATCGGAAAAATTTCGTCGAAGTGATAGCGTGCCTGAATATCGGCGATCAGTGGCAGCAGCCGGTTCTTGTTCGGGACGAGGTCGTGTTTGTTCAAAATGAGAATCTTGGGGCAGGTGATCATTTCAAATAGTGCAATCACGTTTGTGTCATCGGTGTGCCAGTTGTGGGCTTCCGCTACCATCACCACCACATCGA
>DAOWDI010000270.1 GCA_030639105.1 Gammaproteobacteria bacterium
TGCCGACGGCAACCACCCGCACCTCGACGCCGGCAATGTCCTGATACATGGGCAGCAGATAGTCGAACAAACCCGAGTTCTGAGTCGAAGTCGTGGATTGCATGAGAATAAACGGCTCATCGGCATAGGCCGCAAACTGGCTGACGATCATCCAGCACAGGAAAGAAAACACCTTTATTATTGTTGAAAACATTCAGTTACTCCTTTACTCAAACAACCGTCCTTCGATAAATGCGCGCGCGGCATCGGAGTGCGGCGCCCGCAGGAATTCATCGATCCCGGTGTGTTCGGTGATCCGTCCGCTGTGTAGGAACACTACATCGCGCGCCATACGTTGGGCCTGCCCGACGCTTTGGGTCACCATGATCAGCTTGCAGCCGGCCTTTATCGCCCGGTGCAGGATCCGTTCGATAGCGGCGGTGGCATGCGGATCCAGGCTCGCCGTGGGTTCATCAAGGAACACCAGCTCGGGTTCGATAGCCAGCGCTCGGGCCAATGCGACTCGCTGCCGCTCACCGCCGGAAAGCACGGCCGCCGGCCGGTGCCGCAGCGAGAGCAGGTTCGCCTCAACGAGTATCGCATCGAGCCGTGCCCGCAGCACCCTACCCTTGAACCCTCGCTTAGCGAGCGCGAACCTCACATTCGCCTCCACCGATCGGCGCAAGAGGACGGGCGCTTGAAATACCATCGATTGTTTGCGCGTAATTTCTCCAGCACTGAGATTTCCGGACCACCGAACCACACCCGAGGTGGGGGTGATCAACCCATGCAGTAGGCGCAACAGCACACTTTTGCCAGCGCCGTTATAGCCCATGATCGCGGTGCAGCCGGCGGGGCCGACGCGCAGGGTTACCGTATCGATGATACGCACACCCTTGTTTTCATACCTGAGGTTTTCGACTTCCAAAGGCAGGATCGAAGGGTCCTGGTGGGCAGTAAGCTCACTGCTAAATGGGAGAACCAGGTCATGCATAAGCGGCCCTGGGCGCAAAGCGCTTTATGGTAGTTGCCGCTGCATTCACGCCGAGCGCGAGCAGCATAAGGATGATCCCGAGCGCCAACGCCAGTGCGAGGTCGCCCTTGGACGTCTCCAGTGCGATGGCGGTGGTCATAACTCGGGTCACGTGATTGATGTTACCGCCAACCATAATCACCGCGCCGACCTCCGCGATGGCGCGCCCGAAAGCGGCCAGTACGACCGTAAAAAGGCTGTAACGAACTTCGGTGATCAGCGTGATGAGCTTGGCGGCGCCCCTTACCCCAAGCGAGCGCAACTCCTCGTCATAAGCCGAATTCGCGTCCTCGACAAACTGCCTGGACAGCGCGACCACGATTGGGGTAACAAGTATCGTCTGCGCAATGATCATCGCAGCCGGCGTATACAGCAACTGTAGCCAACCGAAGGGGCCCGAATTTGACAGGTGCAGGTAGACAACAAGCCCGACGACGACTGGCGGCAGCCCCATCAAGGCATTGATGCAGACGATTAGAATATCGCGGCAGGGAAAGCGTGCGACCGCGATAGCAGCCCCGATCGGCAACCCAAGCAAGGTGCCGACGGCAACGGCGGACAAGCTGATCCGAAGCGACAGCGCCACAATCTCGAGTAGCGCCGGATCGAATGCTACGATGAGCAGGCCGGCCGTTGTAAATGCTTCGGTGAAATCAAGCACCATTTTTCTAAAACCAGAACGCGATCTGTGAATAGAAATAGGTCGCATCGCCCTGCCCGTTCGCGTTGGGGGCGTCATCGGCAAATGCGCCGGCGAACAGCTGTGCTATCCCGGCTTCGATCTGGACATTCTTTGGGCATACGTTCCAGCGCAGACGGGCCTCGATCTGTTGACCGATGAAACGACTGGTATTGCCACTTCGATCCCGTACCGCGGTCGTGGTCCAGGCATCGCTATCCGAGGCCAGCCAGAACCCACGGTAGGCGATAAAACTCGTGACATCGACATGCGGTTCGATCTGTAGGCGCAGGCCGGGCGTATTGATATTGGCACGGGTGAACGGCCCGTAGATGCCGGTTGGGCCAAAGTCGAAACGGCGTGCGCCGAATAAGGTATCAAAGCGTTCGTTGTCACCGTCGGCGGGGCTGTCGTCGCCGCTGGCGTAATCGTATTGGGCAATCAAGCGCGGGCGCCATGGGTAGTCGAACGTATACCCTAATTCGGCATGCTGGAAATGAGCGAAGTGATCGAGATCGGTGACGTTGCCCGGCGCTGCCGAGGAGCGGGATCTACCGAACTGAATAGCCGATTCGACCTCATAGTCGAATCGTGAAAGTCGCGGTTTGCGGTAGAGGCGAAACCCGAGCGTGCTCAGTTCGCGGTTGCGCGTTGGCCGGCCCGCGGAATCGTCCTCATCCATGCCGAAATAGTAGAGTTCCCCACGATCACCCCAGCGCAACGTGTCCGCATAATACAAGCCCCAGAATTTGACCTCGCAATCCTCCTCGTCAAACTCGACCTCATTGTTGCGCAGCTCCGCGGGGAGGTCCGGTTTGCGCTTGACCGGCAGCGTAAAAAAGGCACGGACCTGTTGATCTCCCGCACCCCGCCATCGCCAGTCGATACCGGTAAAGCCGTTGATGGTGTTGCGATACCGGTTGCGCGCA
>DAOWDI010000078.1 GCA_030639105.1 Gammaproteobacteria bacterium
CAAGGTCAAACGCGTGGTGCGCAAGGATAATGCAGCGGTTAATGAGACTTGGTTGTCGGATCGTGATAGGTTCAGTTATGAGGGTTTGGCGAGCAAAGATCGGCTGCGCAACCCGCGGATGAAACGCGACGGTAATTGGTACGATTGCGATTGGGATGTTGCGCTGGATGCGGTTGCCCAACGGTTGGGGCAACTTAGTATCGATGGGCGTGGCGACCAGATAGGGGCTCTTGCCTCGGCATCATCGACAACCGAAGAGTTCTATTTGTTACAACGGCTGATCCGGGAACTCGGCGGGAATAATATCGACCATCGTCCCCGCCAACTAGACTTCTCAGCCGATATCGCATCGCCTTTGGCACCATCGCTCGGTGTTGATCTCGAACAACTGGAGACCTCCGATTCGATATTGTTGGTAGGCAGTAACCCACGTCATGATCAGCCGCTGATCAATCATCGCATCCGCAAGGCTGCTTTGCGGGGTGCTAAGGTCATGGTCGTCAATCCGGTGGATTACCATTTTAATTTTCCTCTCGCCGAGAAACTCATTGTGCGGCCAAGCCGGATGGTGGCGGCACCTGGAGCCATCGGCCCACTAGAAACCGGCGATATGGCCCTTATCGATAGCGTGCGTACGCAGCTCGCTTCCTTCGCTTCGTCAAAAGAGCATGAATCGATTGCGGCTAGTCTTCGCACCGCTAACGCGGCGGTTGTTGTTATCGGCAATTACGCGCATCGGCACCCGGACTTCGGACAATTGAGCACGCTCGCATCGATAATTGCTGATGCCACCGGTGCGAACTATGCACAGTTGACCGATGGCGCCAATGGCGCCGGTGCATGGATGGCCGGCGCGGTGCCGCATCGTGGGCCCGGTGGCCGGAAATTGTCTGGCGTCGGCATGAATGCCATCGAAATGTTCGATTCGGCCCTTGCCGCCTATATCGTGCTCGGATTGGAGCCGGAACTTGATTGTCTGCAGCCGCAAAAAACGATTGATGCCTTGCGCGCGGCACAATTCGTGGTCGCCCTGACGGCTTTCCATCATCCGTCTCTTCAAACCGCCGCCGACGTATTGTTGCCGATCGCGGCGTTCGCGGAGAACGAGGGTAGTTTCGTGAACGTGCTGGGCCAATGGCAGTCGTTCGCGCCGGCGGTATGTCCGCCCGGGGAAGCACGACCGGCATGGAAATTGATTCGAGTGCTGGGGGGAAAACTGTCGTTGCCCGGGTTTGATGCGATCACCTGCGAGGATGTGACTAGAGATATAGCCGCGCTGTGTGAAGGTGCGCAAAGGCCCAGCGTCGAAGCAGGATATGTCGAGATCGCGCCGTCACCGGATACGGTTGACAAGCTGGAGGCCATCGTTGAGATTCCGGATTATGCCAGTGACCCGCTCGTGCGGCGCGGCGGATCCTTGCAGGCAGTCTCCCGGCCGGACAGAGACTGTGTTTACCTGAACCAGACAACCGTCAAGCAGCTCGGCCTGAAGGCCGGCGGGCAAGCGCTGATCAAGGGCGACGGCGCACAGATCGTCCTCTCCGTTGTCATCGATGATGCCGTTAGTGATGGCAGTTATCTGCTGTACGGGGCGCACCCGGGCGCTATGGCATACAGCGGCGCCGCACAGATACAGATTTCGAAGGCATAAGGTGTTGCATCATCCCACGATAAATCTCCATCGTTTGAGCGTTTGCCTAAACCGCTGTCGCATGACGATGATAGCCGTGGTTCTCTCTGTGATCACGAGACCGGTATGGCTTTTTGAAGAAGATTGTGGGGGCGCACATAGCGTACCGTATACCGATGTTTGAATTGTTGCGTTCTTACCTTGGTTTCCTGCCGGATCCGGTAGCGACGACGGCAATCATTCTCATCCAGATCGTCCTGATTACCGTTCCCCTTATGTTATCGGTCGCCTATCTCACCTTCGCCGAGCGCAAGATCATCGGCTATATCCAGGTTCGGATCGGGCCGAACCGGGTCGGGCCGCGTGGTTGGCTCCAACCGATCGCGGACTCGCTTAAGCTGCTTTGTAAGGAGATCATCATTCCAACCGGCGCGGATCCCTTCCTGTTTCTGCTGGCGCCGATTCTGGCGCTCGGACCGGCGCTCGCGGCGTGGGCCGTGATCCCGTTTGGTTCACAAATGGTGTTGGCAGATATCAACGCCGGCCTGTTGTATATCCTGGCGCTGACCTCGCTCGGCGTCTATGGCATCATCGTCGCCGGCTGGGCCTCGAACTCGAAGTACGCCTTTCTCGGCGCGATGCGTTCGGCCGCGCAGATCGTTGCCTACGAGATACCGATGGGATTTGCCCTCGTCGGCGTACTGATCGCCGCCGGGAGCTTGAATCTGGGTGAGATAATTGAGGCACAGCGTGGTTCGCCCTTGACCTGGTTCTGGATCCCATTGTTCCCGCTGTTTCTCATTTATTTCATCTCGGGGCTGGCGGAGACGAATCGCGCGCCATTTGACGTCACCGAAGGTGAATCCGAGATTGTTGCCGGGTTTCATGTCGAATACTCGGGTATGGCGTTCGCCCTGTTTTTTCTTGCGGAATACGCCAATATGATCATGATATCGGCGTTGACCGCAGTGATGTTCATGGGCGGATGGCTCTCGCCGCTCCCGGAACTGTCTGCTGTCCCGTTGGCCGGTCTCTTTTTTGCCGATGGCGTCCACTGGTTCGTGTTCAAGACAGCCTTGTTTCTGCTCTTTTTCTTGTGGTCTCGGGCGACGTTTCCGCGATTTCGCTACGATCAGATCATGCGTCTCGGCTGGAAAGTGTTCCTGCCAATTACGATTGTCTGGTTGGTCGTCGTCGCGGCAATGGTGGTCTACCAGATCCCCCCGTGGTTCGCACCATGACAAGGAGTCATTGATGAGCGCAGGCAGTTATCTGAAGAGTCTTAGTTTGTGGGAGCTTCTCAAAGGTCTGCGGTTGACCGGCCGTCACCTGTTCCTACGCAAGGTTACAGTGCAATATCCGGAAGAGAAGACGCCTCAGTCGCCGCGATTTCGCGGGCTCCATGCCTTACGGCGCTATCCAAACGGTGAAGAGCGTTGCATTGCCTGCAAACTATGTGAAGCGGTGTGCCCGGCGGTGGCAATTTCCATCGAGTCCGAACTGCGCGAGGATGGGACGCGCCGCACGACCCGATACGAGATTGACCTGATGAAATGTATCTTTTGCGGCTTCTGCGAGGAGTCGTGCCCGGTCGATGCCATCGTCGAGACGAGGCATTACGAATATCACGGCGAGCAACGCGCGGACCTCCTGATGACCAAGGATAAGCTCCTGGCACATGGTGATCGTCTGGAGGATCAGATCGCGCGGGACCGCGAGCAGGA
>DAOWDI010000025.1 GCA_030639105.1 Gammaproteobacteria bacterium
CGATTTCATCATCAAACAGATCGATGCGAAATGGGTTCGACGCGCCCATGGCGAAGATATCGACAATGGAGCCGCGGACCGAGAAGTCACCGTGATCCATCACTTGCGATACATGACGGTACCCGGCTTCCGTCAATCGTCTCTGCAGTCCACTACGATCCAGAGTATCGCCACGCTTCAGGTCGAATACCTGTCCGGCGAGCCAGGCACGTGGAACGATCCGATGCATCAGCGTCGCAACCGATACGATCAACAAGCCACTTCGCAGAGACGGGAGCAGCGATAGCGTCGAGATGCGGTCTGAAATAATATCCTGGTAGGGGCTGAACTGGTCATACGGGAGTATTTCCCAGTCGGGCAACCGATACTGTGAAATGTCACCCGCAAAGAACGGGATCTCTTCACCAAATTGTAATGCCGTATTGGTATCACCGACGACTGCTACGACCAACCCGTGGTGCCGCCGTACGGCCTCTGCAATAGCAAGAGATTTACCAGCACCAAATAATCGAGTCCACGCGTACGCATCACTACTGCGCTCCGGTAGCGGTGGATGCAGTGGAGAAGATGGGCTCGAATTTATTTCAGAGACCATACCTGATAACGGTCATCGACAGCGGCCTAAAACCGGCCTGTATTTCTCACCAACTCGATGCGCTAAGCGTACAAGCGATCGGATTGGCGTAAGCAGACTGACACTCAACGCTCAATGCTCAACACCAGGTGATACCGACAGTTCAGAGTAGATCGCTTCCAGTACGCTGGACGGATCCGCGGCCGCGGTGCAAGCCCCAACGGCGGTATTCGGGAAATCAAGCGCGGCGATGACGCGTTTATCATCAGTATCATCCATGGTCACTCGCCCTCGATACCATGAATGGGCTTGACGGTATTCCACGATTTACAACTTGGACATTGCCAGTGCAGCGACCGACCCGTGAAACCGCAATTGCCGCAATTGTAGCTAAACTTATCTTCAATTAATCGAGTGGTTGTCTCTTTCAACAATAATAGATTTTGCCGCGGCTCCCCCTGCGCGCTTGCGAGTGAATACTCAATCAGGCGATCGATTCCGCGTATGGTCGGACGTATTTTAAGCTCCGCGACGATATGGCTTTTGGCTTCATCCAGACCCGCCCGTTCCGCGGTGAGTTCGGCCAGCACCAATACCGGCGTGATTCCACAGTGGAGTACCGACAATCGCGACAGGTATGCGGAAAGCTCATCCATGCGGTCGAGTTCCCGATAGCTTTTGACAAGTCGAGGAATAGCCTCTGGAAGGAAATCGATATCTTGGTGTTCGATCTTCTTCAAATGCATGATCGCGGCCTTGTAGTCTCCTGCCGAGTTCAAAAGGTCAGCGAGCAATAATCTGGCGCGAACGCATTTGCGATCTTCTTTCAGGCCCTTGCCCAGCCAACGAAATGCCTCCGGCAGGTTGTCATCATCGATGAAGATCTGGGCCTTCTCGCAGTAAAAATGGGCGCGAACATCACGCATATCTTCACCGGTAACACGTTCGAGGCGCCGGCTATATTCAAGCGCGGCATCCCAATCCCTTTCTTGCTGATAAATATCAACGAGATGGCGCAGAACCTGCTGCTCGTACATCCCCATTTTCAATAATTCCTTGAACAGGCTTTCCGCGCGGTCTAATAGACCAGAACGCATATAATCGAGCCCGAGTTCGAGCAGTGCAAGCCCCCTTTGCTCCCTGTCCAGTGAAGGCCGTGCGACCAGATCCTGATGAATACGTATCGCCCGATCGACCTCTCCCCGGCGGCGGAACAGGTTTCCCATTGCCAGGTGCGTCTCGACTGCTTCGCTCTCGACTTCCAACACCTTGATAAAGAATTCTATTGCCTTATCCGGACAGTCGTTCAGAAGATAATTGAGCCCCTTGAAATAGTCCTGAGACATGACCGGCACATGCGCACCGCCATCAAGATCGACTCGAGCATCCTTGCGCCCGAAATACCACCCCGACAGAGCGGCAACAGGAAGGAGTATTACAACGATTCCAAATAGATGCTCAGGGGACATCGTTGATCGGGATAGCCCGCAGGTTCACAATCTCCTTAGTAGCTATCTCATGTTTTTTCGTTAGCCGGCGAATCTCACGCCGTAGCCGCATAATCGTATTCAACATCACCATCAAGCCGAGTACAGCACCCGTGGAAAATGCAGTGACAACGACCCAGGACAACGGTACATCAATGGTCCGGACATAAAAGTCCAACATCACGGGCAGGTCATTTCTTATGTGAAAGGCCAAGCCAAAGAAAATGATCAGGAGCGCGAAAACGATCTGAAATACTCGAGTCATAGCTATCCTCCTCTCTTTATCCTCTGCCGTCCTCACGAAACCCGGTTGCGGACGGCGACCCGTTTCTGGTCGCCTGGTGCAAACTCCGATAGGCCGAAACAGGTTCTCGCGCGCAGGATCTCAGCTGCGCAAATGCCGCGAGTATCACCCCGCGGGGCCGGTTTTTCTTAGCTTGCGCGAGCGAATACAAACTACCAGCGGCATCATCGCACATGCGGAAGACTTCATCGACTGTCGCGCCAACCCTTAGACCGCGTTTCTCACCAGGCGGTGCGATGAGCGCGTGGGACTTGGATTGCGTGAAGATCTTCTGGCTGATGGGATAGATGGTTATACGCCGAGGAAAGAAAACTATCATGCGATTCAAGGTGTGGCTAAGTGCACGTCGGTCTGGTGAGAAATGGGTTAGGCTTTGTCGGTGGTATCGTCGCCACGTCGGGCTAACCGGCCGTAAGATAAACTGATCGGCTTTGGCATCGCACCCGCCACGCTCGTGTACGGGCCGCCTTCGGCATCCCATCGTTTTCCCAGACCTATTGGTTATTAACTCTACGATATGGCTCGGCCACCTCCGGCCTTGGCCCCAAACCTGCTAATCGGGTGAATGGAAGCTGGGTTCATCTGTAGGTTCCCGGGAAAGCTCACCCGCCTCCTTGGGCTGATAACAAAGAGAATCTTCCGAGTTGACACGCTCGCGCAGTTCTTTTCCGGGCTTGAAATGGGGAACGTATTTCGCCGGTAGAGATACTGCCTCCCCGGACTTCGGGTTCCGGCCTACGCGTGGTGGACGATAGTGCAGTGAAAAACTACCAAACCCACGGATCTCGATCCGTTCTCCGCTCGCAAGGGTTTGAGCCATATGCTCCAACATCGTTTTAACCGCGAGCTCTATATCATGGTAGCCAAGCTGCATTTGCTGTCTTACTAGCGCTTCAATTAACTCTGATTTGGTCATTGTTGTTCTCGACCATCACCACGAACAAGTTTCTTTTACCGCCGGAGCTGACACGTAGCCCCGTATTCCATCAATTACTGCCCGTCCAATTGTTCTTTCAAGAGATCTCCAAGCTTAGTGGTTGCCGATTCGCTGTCGGCCTTATATTCCTGGAGTGCCACTGCCTCGTCCTCGCTCTCTTTGGCCTTGATTGACAGGTTGATGACCCGGCGTTTTCGATCGACGCCAATGATCATAGCTTCGACTTCCTCACCATCCTTCAATACCTTACGGGCATCGTCGACCCGGTCGCGTGAAATCTCTGACGCTCGCATCGTCCCCTCGACCCCTTCGCCAAGATCAATCGTCGCGGCCCGCGCATCGATTGCCACGATCCGACCTTTCACAATCGATCCCTTAGCATACTCACCAACGTAGGACGAAAACGGATCTTGGGCCAGTTGCTTGATTCCAAGCGAAATACGCTCACGCTCGGCATCAACCGCGAGTACCACGGCTTCCAGTTCGTCGCCCTTCTTATAGTTGCGAACGAATTCTTCGCCGGGAAGGTCCCACGATAGGTCCGACAAGTGGACCAAACCATCGATACCGCCGTCGAGGCCAATGAAAATGCCAAAATCGGTAATCGACTTGATAATTCCTGAAACGCGATCGTTCTTATTATGGGTTACGGCGAATTCTTCCCACGGATTGGACCGGCATTGTTTCATGCCCAGAGATATACGACGGCGCTCCTCATCAATATCCAGGACCATGACCTCGACCTCCTGGCCCAGGTGCACAACTTTTGAAGGGTGGACGTTCTTGTTTGTCCAGTCCATTTCAGAAACATGGACGAGGCCTTCAACGCCCACCTCAATTTCCGCGAAGCAACCGTAGTCGGCGATGTTCGTTACCTTACCGAATAGCCGGGACCCTTCCGGATAGCGGCGCGCAATATCGACCCATGGATCCTCACCCAGCTGTTTGAGCCCGAGCGAGACGCGGGTACGTTCACGGTCGAATTTCAGGACCTTGACCTCGATCTCATCGCCGATATTGACAACTTCCGAGGGCTGTTTTACACGGCGCCAGGCCATGTCGGTGATGTGCAATAATCCATCGATACCACCGAGGTCGATGAATGCACCATAATCGGTGAGATTCTTCACAAGCCCCTTAATGATCGCACCTTCCTCGAGGTTGTTTAACAACTCATCACGTTCCGCGCTGTTTTCGATTTCGACGACGGCCCGACGCGATACGACGACGTTGTTGCGGCGGCGATCGACCTTGATAACCTTGAATTCGAGCGGTTTGCCCTCCAGGTAACTCGTATCCCGAACGGGACGGACATCGACCAGGGACCCCGGCAGAAAAGCCCGTATCGAGCTGATGTCGACGGTAAATCCACCTTTCACCTTGTCGCTGATGATGCCGGTAATGTTGATGTTGTCTTCGCAGGCTTTTTCGAGTTCGTCCCAGGCGCGCGCGCGCTTGGCCTTTTCGCGCGACAGCCGCGTCTCGCCATATCCGTCTTCGACGGCATCGAGTGCGACATCGACCTCGTCACCGACCGTTACCTCGACGGTCCCGTCAGGGCCCCTGAACTGATCGGATGGTATGACTCCCTCCGACTTTAATCCGGCATTGACAACGACGAAATCCCCACGGATCTCCACGACCGTACCGGTAACGATGGTACCCGGCCGCATCTTTGCTTCGACCTGGCTCTGTTCAAATAATTCCGCGAAACTCTCCAACATGTGCTTTAGGGTTATCCATGTGGATTCCACCACGGCGGTCGATAAACTGCCGATAGGCTGGCCACTTGTCGTTAAAAGTTAAAAATTATTGGCGCGATGCGAATACTTCCTCACACCAAACCACGTGCTTGTGCCAGTGCTTTCACAGATTCCTCAACGGTAGCGATATCAAGCGCGGTAGTATCGAGGATTATTGCATCAGACGCTGGTTGTAACGGGGACACATCGCGCTGCTCGTCACGCCGATCTCGCGTAGAGATGTCCTCCGAAAGCCGCGCGAGGTTAACATCAATTCCTTTTTGCTTCAACTGCTTATAGCGCCTTTCGGCACGGACCTCGGGGCTCGCGGTCAAATAAATCTTGAGCTCAGCCGCCGGGAAAACGACGGTTCCCATATCCCGACCGTCCGCGACCAGACCGGGCGGGCGCAAAAACTCACGCTGCCGGGCGAGCAAGGCGGCACGTACGGCGGGTAGCGCCCCAACCTTCGAGGCCGCATCACCGATGGCTTCACGGCGGATTTCATCGCTCAGATCCTGGCCTTCCAGCCAGACCTGCACCCTATCCTCAGCCCCCCCGAATTCGAGGGGCAATGCGGCCGCGATCGTGGCCAGCTCAACGGCTGCATCCAGGGCTATCCCTAGTCGCCGCGCCTGGTAAGCCACTACTCGATAGAGCGCGCCGCTGTCCAGTAGGTGCCAGCCAGTTCGTCTCGTCATACGAAGCGCCAGGGTCCCTTTTCCAGTTCCGCCAGGGCCGTCGATGGTGATAGTTGGTGCGCGCATCAAGCCCGGGAGAGGTTCAATCCGGCGCGACGGGCAGTCTCGGAGAAATCTGGAAACGACGTCCCGATTGCCGCGCAATCGATGATTTCGACCGGCTCGCGCGCCCTCAGCGCGGCCATGGCGAATGCCATCGCGACGCGGTGATCGCCGCGGCAGTCGATGCTGCCACCACTGAAACCGTCGACACTGCCGATGATCTCGATACCATCGGTGCTGGTGGCCACTTTCGTCCCGAGCACACGCAGCCCAGCGGCCATGGCCTCAATCCTGTCGCTTTCTTTGTGGCGTAATTCACCCGCCCCGACGAGTCGCGTCACGCCCTCGGCGCAGGCGGCGGCGACAAACAAGGCCGGAAATTCGTCGATGGCGCTCGGCACAAGGTCCGAGGGAATGTCGATCCCGTGCAGACGACACCCGCGGACGCTGATGTCGGCAAGGGGCTCCGAACCGGTACAACGCTCGTTCGACAAGACGATATCCGCGCCCATCCGCCGCAATATGTGGATTGCCCCGGTTCGAGTGGGATTGATGCCGCAGTCCTGCACGGTAAGCTCGGATCCGTCCTCCATCGCGGCGCCGGCCAGAAAGAAAGCCGCCGAGGAGATATCGCCTGGAACCGTTAGCGTCGTCGCCGCTAGTTCCTGCCCGCCCTCGACGGTGATCTCGCCGGACTCGACCTCGAGTTCCACGCCGAATGCCCGCAACATCCGCTCGGTGTGGTCGCGGGTCGGCATCGGTTCGACAACGCAGGTGTGCCCCTCGGCATGCAACCCCGCGAGCAGAATGGCGGACTTTACCTGGGCGCTGGCTACGGGCAAGCGATAACGGATCCCACAAAGATGTGACGCCGGCATGATCCGTAACGGTGGCCTACCATCGTCATCGCTGCTGATGCAAGCGCCCATCAGTTCGAGCGGTTCGGTGACGCGGCGCATAGGTCGACGGCGCAACGATTCGTCACCGGTCATCACCGCTGCAAAACCGGCGCCGGCCAGCAGCCCTGCAAGCAGGCGTATCGAGGTACCAGAATTACCCATATCGAGTTGAGCCGCCGGTGCCGTCAGTTGGGCAAAGCCACGGCCGACGATCGTCACTCGACCGTCGGCCTGTTCGGTGATTTGCACGCCGAGTGCACGAAACGCCGCGATGGTTACGCGTACGTCCGCGCCCAGCAGACACCCATTGACCTCGGTGATACCGTGGGCGATCGAACCGAGCATTACCGCACGGTGGGAAATGGACTTGTCTCCAGGAACCCGCAGAAGCCCGCGAAGACGGCCGCCGGGTTCAACGATGAGATGTTCGGGAGTCGTCATTTGGCGGCGGGCAAACTGACTTTGTCGCGTGCCGCCTTGGCGCGTGTAAACATCTCCAGCAGGGCGTTGCGGTCGTTTGATTCGAGCGCATCGTATAACTGCTCATAGGTCGCCGTGAAGCGTTCCAGCATCGACAACAAAGCATCGCGATTGTCCATGGCAATGTCGCTCCACATCTGTGGACTACTGGAGGCAATACGCGTGAAATCGCGGAATCCACCGGCGGCATAGGTGAATATCTCATCCGAACCTTCCATACCGGCAAGACACTCGACAAGCGCGTAGGCAAGCATATGGGGCAGATGGCTCGTCGCCGCGAGCATATTGTCATGATGGTCGACATCCATTTCCGTTACCGTCGCGCCGGCTGCCTCCCACATCCACGTAACGCGTCGGAGTGCGGCTGCTTCGGTCTCTGGCACCGGCGTAAGAATTACTCGATGGTCGTGATAGAGGCTGGCAAACGAAGCATCGACGCCACTTTTTTCGGTCCCCGCAATGGGATGTCCAGGAACAAACCGGCTGAAATTTTCGCCGAGCCGGGACCGAGCCGCCTCGACCACCCGCCGTTTCGCGCTGCCGACATCGGTGACAATCGCATCGGCGCCAATGGCCGGTGCGATCGCCGCCAGGACATTTGGCGTCGCGGCTAGCGCCGTCGCGACAACCACCATATCGGCGCCGGCGACGGCCGTAGCGGGGTTGCGGCTTGATTCATCGATAACGTTCAACTCGAGTGCGCGTAACAGATTTTCTTCGCCGCGGCCACAACCGATGACCGTTTCAACCGCCCCCGCCGTGCGCAAAGCGCGAGCGAGCGAGCCGCCGATCAGGCCAATCCCGATGACACACAAACGATGAATCATTGATGGATCCTTCAACAGCACCACACGGTGCCGATCAGGTTACCGCACGCGGGTAAGAACCCAACACCTTCAGCCACGATGTCTTATCTTCAAGCTGAGCCAATACATTACGCACCGAATCGATATCGGCGTGACCTTCGATATCGACAAAAAAAATGTAATCCCACGCTTCCTGCCGCAACGGTCGTGATTCGATCCGCGTCAAACTGATCTTCGCCGCCGCCAGCACGCTGAGGACGTCATACAGCGCCCCCGGGCGATTTAGCGTAGTAAACATCAGTGAGGTCAAGTCCTTTCCGCTCGGTGCAGGCGTCTTCTTGCCAAGCACGACAAAGCGCGTCGTGTTGGTGGGGTCGTCCTCGATATTTCGCCGTAATACGCCGAGTTGATAAATTTCCGCCGCAACTTCGCCGGCGATTGCCGCGGCATCTGGTTCGTCGCGGACACGGCGAGCAGCTTCGCCATTGCTGCTTACCGCCGTACATTCGACGCCCGCCAGATTCCCCGCAAGCCAGTGACGGCACTGAGCCAGGGCATGGGTGTGGGCGTAGACACACTTGATAGCCGCAATATCACCGGTCCGTGACAACAACTGGTGATGGATATTGAGTACGACTTCACCGCAAATCTTCAACAACGATTTGCCTAAGGCGTCAAGCGTTTGATTGATGCCGCCCTCCAGTGAATTCTCCACCGGTACGACGCCATAGTCCACGTTCCCGGCTTCGACTTCGCGCATGACTTCCTCAATCGTGGTCACCGGGGTACCGTGAATCGATCCGCCAAAGTGTTTCAACGCAGCTAGATGCGTATAGGTTCCTTCGGGTCCGAGGTACGCCACGCCCAGTGGATGCTCGAGCGCCAGGCACGCTGACATGATTTCGCGCATCAGGCGCGTTGCCTCGGGAGCAGACAGCGGACCAGGATTTTGCTCGAGAACGCGCCTCAAGATCGCCGCTTCGCGTTCCGGACGGTAGAACGCTACGTCCACCCTGCCTTGGCGTTTTGCCATGCCGACCGCGACCGCCAGTGTCGCACGGGCGTTGATCAAGCGCAGTAGCTCAATATCGATGGCATCTATTTCACCACGCAGAACGTGTAATTCTTTTGCCTCGTCTGCCATGATCTTTTGAGGAACGTCTAAATATGATGGGTAGGTGGTTCGATAACTTCTTCAGGCTCCCCAGCCCCGCATGCGGGACGCGGCGTGCGCGCTTAAACGCCGTGCTCCTCGTCGTCCGGGGCGTCCCCCTGGTATTCCGCCACCGGTTCCACGCCCACCAACTTCTCCTCGTCGGCGATATGGATCAGGCGCACACCCAGGGTATTGCGGCCCAGTACTGAAACACCATCCACCGGTGTACGCACCAGCGTGCCGCCGTCGCTTATCAGCATGATCTCCTCGTCGTCGAGCACCGACACCGCCCCGACAACGGGCCCATTGCGCGCGCTGGTCCTAATCGCGATCACACCCCACCCGCCGCGGCCTCTAGTCGGGAACTCGTCCACCAAGGTTCGTTTGCCGTAGCCGTTTTGCGTCGCAAACAAGATAGCCTGGGTCGGATCGACGGGGATCAGCGAGATGACTTCGTGATCGTCGCTGAGTTTAATACCACGCACACCGCGCGCTGTACGCCCCATCGGTCGCACGGTGGTTTCAGAAAACCTGACCGCCTTACCGCTGGAACTGACGAGCATGATATCGCTGGCGCCATCCGTTAACGAGACGCCGACCAGGCTGTCGTCGGGATTGAGATCCACGGCAATAATGCCGTTCGCCCGGGGGCGGGAAAACTGGTCGAGTGATGTCTTCTTGACGATGCCACGGCGCGTCGCCATCAGGACATACAATTCGGCATCGAATTCCTTGATCGGCAGCACGGCGGTGATCCGCTCTCCTTCGTCGAGCGGCAGCAAGTTGACGAGCGGCCTACCGCGGGCCGTGCGGCTCGCCTGCGGAACTTCATAGACCTTCAACCAATACAGCTTACCGCGCGTCGAAAAACACAAAATGGTGTCGTGAGTACTCGCAATAAACAACTTATCGACGAAATCCTCTTCTTTCGTCGTCGTCGCGGTCTTACCTTTACCGCCGCGCCGCTGTGATCGATAGACGTCAACCGGTTGCGACTTTGCATAACCGGCATGCGACAAGGTCACCACCACGTCCTCTTCGCTGATCAGATCTTCGAGTGACAGATGCTCATGGGTTTCAACGATCTCAGTACGACGCTCATCGCCGTACTGATCGCGGATCTCGATCAGTTCGTCGCGGATCACCCCCATCAGCCTTTCGGGGCGCGCGAGGATATCGAGCAGATCATCGATGCGTTCGAGGATCGCTTTGTACTCATCGATGATCTTGTCGTGCTCAAGTGCGGTCAAGCGCTGCAGCCGCATGTCGAGAATTTCCTTCGCCTGGCGCTCCGACAGGCGATACCTACCGCCGTGCAGACCGCACGCCTCGGGCAAGTCGTCGGGCCGCGAGACGTCCGCCCCGGCACGCTCCAGCATCGTCAACACGACACCTGGCTCCCATTCCTCTTCGAGCAGCGCAGCGCGCGCTTCGGCAGGTGTCGGTGACGCCTTAATCAAGGCGATGATCGGATCGATGTTGGCGAGCGCGACCGCCAATCCCTCCAATACATGCGTACGCTCCCGCGCCTTGCGCAACTCGAATAAGGTCCGCCGGGTAACAACTTCGCGTCGATGCCGCACGAAGCACTCCAACATCGTCTTCAGGTCGAGCGTCTTTGGCTGACCGTCGACCAGCGCCACGGTATTGATACCGAATACCGTCTGCATCTGGGTTTGCCGGTAGAGATTATTCAATAAGACATCGGCATTCTCATTGCGCTTGAGTTCGATGACGATGCGCATGCCATCCTTGTCGGATTCGTCGCGCAGACCGTCGGGACGAATGCCCTCGATCTTTTTTCCCTTAACCAGCTCGGCAATCTTCTCCAGCAACCGCGCCTTGTTTACCTGGTAAGGCAGCTCGGTGACGATGATGCGCTGCTGTTCACCGTCCTCACCTTCGATTGCGGCCCGCGCCCGTACATGGATGCGCCCGCGCCCGGTGCGATAGGCCTCACGGATGCCGGACGAGCCGTTGATAATGGCGGCGGTCGGGAAATCCGGCCCCGGTATCAACTGGAACAGATCAAGCAGCTCAATCGCCGGGTTGTCGATGAGCGCTAGACAGCCATTGACGACCTCGGTGAGGTTGTGCGGCGGGATATTGGTCGCCATACCCACCGCGATACCGCTCGAACCGTTGACGAGGAGATTGGGCAGCTTCGAGGGGAGGACCGTGGGCTCCTGCAGCCGATCGTCGAAGTTGGCCTGAAAATCGACCGTATTGCGGTCGATATCCTCCAACATTGTGATCGCCGCATGCGTGAGCCGAGCCTCAGTGTAGCGATAGGCCGCTGCAGGATCGCCGTCGATCGAGCCGAAGTTGCCCTGCCCATCCACCAACGGATAGCGGAGCGAGAAATCCTGCACCATGCGCACCAGCGCATCGTACACCGAGCTGTCGCCGTGTGGGTGGTACTTGCCCAACACGTCGCCAACGACCGTGGCCGATTTCTTGTGCGCCCGCCCGGGCGTCAAGCTCAGCTCATTCATGGCATAGAGAATCCGCCGATGAACCGGCTTCAAGCCGTCGCGTACGTCGGGAAGAGCACGAGAGACGATGACGCTCATCGAGTAGTTGATGAACGACTGCTTCATCTCCTCTTCGATCAATCGTGGGAGAATTCGCTCGCGCGTGTTGGGTACGGTCATGAGGGTCCGAAGCTAAGGACGAGGCCGCCGCGGAAATGCGGCAAGAACCATCAAATATACGCCCAACGGCATCACCGATGCAACCATCAGGCCGCCAAGTAACTCTTTACTTTTCAAGGGGTTATCGACGAGGGTCCGGTCTCGACGCTGGTCCCTAACTGCGGCTCAGGCCCGAGCGGCTCAACCGGCGCGTGGCATCCGTCTCACCCCGGGTAGAAGCGCGGGCAAGACGATCAGCGCGGCCACCGTGCCGGCCGCGACACCCCCCGTCGTGGCCAAGGCAACGGCCCCGAACAGGCTGTCCGAGTCTGTGCCGATAGCGAGCGGGAGGAGGCTTGCGAGAGTGGTCAGGGTCACCAGCACGATCATTCCTCCCC
>DAOWDI010000005.1 GCA_030639105.1 Gammaproteobacteria bacterium
AGCCAGCTGCTCATGGACCTTTCGCTCAACCTCAAAGGCATCATCTCCCAGCGCTTGCTCAAGAATGCCGATGGAAAGGGGCGCGTCGCGGCGATTGAAATTCTGCTCAACTCGCCGTTGATCGCCGATCTCGTGCTCAAGGGTGAGGTCCATGAGATCAAAAACATTATGTCAAAATCGAACGAACTTGGGATGAAGACATTCGATCAGTCCTTGTTCGATCTTTACGAAGAGGACTTCATCACTTATGAGGATGCACTGCGCAATGCGGACTCCATGAACGAACTACGTCTGCGTATCAAACTCGAAGGCAAAGCCGCGAAAGATTCGGACAAATTGGCGGGGCTCGATCATCTGTCCCTGGAAGAGACTGAAGAACAAAGCGGGATGCTTCGTTAATGGACATTACACCTTATCTGAAGTTGCTGAGGGACAAAGAGGGCTCAGACCTCTTTTTCAGCGTCGGTGCGCCAGTGAAGATCAAGATCGAGGGGCAGGTTAGCCCCGTCGGCAAGACCGTGCTGACTGGGGAACTTGGCAAGGCGGCGGCGTACGGCATCATGACCAAAGGCCAAATCAACCGTTTTGAAGAGACCATGGAATGTGACTTCGCGATATCTCTGCCGGATAAATCGGCGCGTTACCGCGTGAACGTTTTTCGGCAGCGCGGCGAAGTAAGCATGGTCTTGCGGCGGATCCCATCGCAGATACCGACGATCGATGAATTTGGGCTGCCCGACGTGCTCAAAGTGTTGGTAATGCACAAACGCGGGTTGATCCTGATGGTTGGTGCTACCGGATCCGGCAAGTCGACGACACTTGCCGCAATGGTGAACGAACGCAATCAGAAAATGACAGGGCACATTCTGACGATCGAAGATCCGATTGAATTTTCGCACCCCAATTTGAAGTCAATAATCAATCAGCGTGAGGTTGGCGTCGACACGATGACCTATCGCAATGCTTTGCGATCCTCGCTACGCGAAGCGCCGGATGTGATTCTCATCGGTGAGGTTCGCGACCGCGAGACCATGGAAGCCGCGTTGGAGCTTTGTAATACGGGACACCTGTGTCTCTCTACCATGCACGCTAATAACGCCAACCAGGCGATGGAACGCGTCATCAACTTGTTCCCCCAGGATCTGCATAAGCAATTGTTCCTTGACCTCTCGCTCAATATCCGCTCCGTGATTTCACAGCGTCTCGTGCAGGCTGTCGACGGTCGGCGCGTCGCGGCGATCGAAATCCTGATCAACACACCCCACATCGCGGATTTGATCCGCAAAGGAAATATCAGCGACATCAAGGAAGCGATGGAGCAGAGTGGGGCGAAGGGAATGCAGACGTTCGACATGGCGTTGTTCGATCTCTACCGGGAAGAACGTATCGATTTGGAGGAAGCGCTCAATAATGCTGACTCACGTACGAACCTTGAAGCACGGATCAACTTCGGCTAAGCGCGGCGCTAAATCATTGGTCAGGCTGGGGGCCGTGGTTGACAGGGCGAAGGAGTTCAATCGCGAGAACCGCAACAACCGTGTGTGGGCTGTTGTCAGAGAAATATCGTACGGTCGGGTCGCAACCTACGGTCAGGTTGCTGCGCTGGCCGGTATCGCCGGGCGCAGCGGCGCGCGGCAGGTCGGCTACGCGCTGGCTGCGTTGAACCAATGCACCGATATTCCATGGCATCGAGTCATTAACGCCAAGGGTGAACTCAGTCCTCGTGCTGATCCCGATGCAGTGCAAATACAACGCCTGCTGCTCGAGCAGGAGGGGATCGCCTTCGATCACCGGTGTATCGATCTCTCCCGGTATAGATGGCAACCGAAAACCTAAGCAGCCGCAAGCACTGGCTGCCCTTGGCACTTGGCGTCGTCGCGCTCTTGGCCGTAATGCAGTATTTGAAACCACCTTACGTCGAACCGGTAATGTGCGGGCGCGATGTCGCTGCCGAGATGGTGGATGTGGTGATGCTGGGCGCGAGTTGGTGTCGCTATTGCCGAGGTGCACGTACTTATCTCGTCGAGGCGGGGATCGACTATTGCGAATTCGACATTGAGCAATCCCAACGGGGCGCCGAACTGTACGCATCGGGCCGGGGAGGTGGGATCCCCGCCATCTACATTGGCGACGACCTTATCATCGGCTTCAATCGGGACGAGATTGCTCAGGCGCTGGTTGCTCACGATCTTCTACCACTGGACGACGATTGACAGCATATTCCTCACCAGGCGGTGCGTCGATTGGGTGTGGTGAAACGTGGCCTGGGGGCAACCTGGTCGAGAGGCGATACAGGGCGTGGCCGCTGGTGAGAAATTTCCGTTCGAATGCTGTGAGTGGGTGCGGGGCGCGGAGTCTTTCGATGCTGGCCTTGCCGGCGCCAATCGTAGTGAGAGCGAGGGCGAATTCTTCAACGTAGGTTTTCCAGTTGCTGCGAACTTCGAGGAGTCCCCCGAGTGCGGCGAGGCAGATGAAAACCGGATGTCCGTGCCAGCGGCGCTGTAGGTGTTTTGCTTTTGGCCAGGGGTTGGGGTAGAGCAAATAGTGGCGCTCAACCGCCCATCCGGCCCCATAGGCGAGGCGCCAGAGATCGATACAATCGCCGTGCACCATAATGAGGTTATTAAGCGAGCCCTTCGCCGGTGCGCGAGCGAGCCGTGCACGGCTTTTATCGATCCCGATCACGAGGTGGTCGGGATAGCGGCGCGCCAGTACTCGAGTAGATTCTCCATCGCCGCATCCCGAGTCGAGGATCAGCGGGCCGCTTCGAGCACCGACAATTCGATCGAGGCGCTTGAACTCCGTCTTGCTATGTGCCGCGATCGGACGCCGGTAACGACATTTCTCATGTTTGCGCACCACCGCGAAAAGGTCACGGTGGATCGCGTTTTGATTACTTGTGACGGCGCGTGAATTACCGTCGTGGGCGATAGGGTCGACAGGCACGTTCAACCGGCTTGTGCTATTGCGCTGTGTGCACGTCTACTCGGAGCCGCTGCCCAAATGCGTCATGCGAAGATGACATCGGCAGCCTCAAACACTGGTCCGTCCACACACACGCGTTTCATCGCCCGACCCTGTTCAGTGCGAATAGGGACGGCGCATCCAGCGCAACCGCCGACACCGCAAGCGATGAATTCTTCCAGCGAGATTTGGCAGCTGCGGGCAAAACGTGCGGCGAGTTCCGCGACCGCTTTCAGCATGGGGGTCGGGCCGCAGGCGAATATGTCAATATCGCTGTCGTGCGCCTCTTTTTGATACTGAATCCAATGTTCGGCGAGTTCAGTCACGGTGCCGTCGAAACATCCGGCGTAACCCTGTCCGCTCGCAAGCCGGCAGGCGATCCCCCAATCTTCCATCAATGGCATGGTTGTGATGACTTCGCCAGGCAGTCCGGGAATGAAGATCCGCGATGGTTTCACGGTAAACGGGAATGGCACCTCAGATCCCATGATGACGAAGGACTCGGTTCGATGCGGGCGTAGGTGTTCGGCCAGAAATACCATCGGCGGGATGCCGACGCCCCCGCCGATAAGGAGTGTACGGTGTCGATAGGACTGTTGTCTGAACGGCTGCCCGATGGGTCCAAGTAAACTGATTTCATCGCCAGCCCGGCGCTCGGCAAGCAGGCGCGTACCGATGCCCTGGACCTTGAACAGGATCTCGATCCAACCGTCTTCCCCATCAGCGCGCATGATTGACAGCGGTCGCCGCAGTATGAGGTCCGGGGCGCAGCGTAGATGGACGAATTGTCCTGCTTTGCAGCGCGCGGCAATCCGCGGGGCGTCGATGCGGAAAACATATTGCGCGTCCGCGAATACCCTTGAGGCGGCGATCCGTGCGGTCTCGACCAGGATGGAACCTCGCGTGCCGGTTTGTGGCGCCTTACCGGCACCGCGGTCCGCTGCGGTCAGTCTAGACATTGGCATTATAGACCACGCGTCCGTCGACCAGCGCCATGGTGACTTTCCCGCGGAGTC
>DAOWDI010000062.1 GCA_030639105.1 Gammaproteobacteria bacterium
CGAGTACGGCCTTTGGATCTAACCGGTATCGAGTTATTGGCAAACGCCGCCGAGGTGGTACAACATCCGAATATCGAAGTGGTCGTTGAACTGATCGGCGGTACTGAACCAGCTAAAGATCTGGTGATCGCGGCACTCGAAAGCGGTAAGCACGTCGTGACCGCCAACAAGGCCCTTATCGCCCTTTATGGCAATGAGATTTTCGAGGTTGCGCATCGTACCCACACGATGGTCGCCTTCGAGGCGGCGGTCGCCGGTGGCATCCCCGTGATCAAGGCTATCCGTGAAGCGCTTGCGGGTAACCGGGTCGAATGGCTGGCGGGGATCATCAATGGCACCTGCAATTATATATTGACCGCGATGAGCGATGCCGGCCGTGAATTCGATGACGTGTTGGCCGAGGCACAGGCGCTCGGGTATGCCGAGGCCGATCCGTCGTTCGACATCGACGGTATCGACGCGGCGCATAAGTTGACGATCCTGGCTGCGATAGCATTTGGTATTCCGCTGCAATTCGATTCAGTCTACGTCGAAGGGATCCGGCACATCTCGCGGGCCGATGTTGACTACGCGCACAGGCTTGGTTATCGGATAAAGCACCTGGGCCTCGCCAGCGAAGGAACTGAAGGTATTGAATTGCGTGTCCACCCGACCCTGATCCCGTCGCGGCAGTTACTGGCCAGTGTAGACGGCGTGATGAACGCCGTGATGATCATGGGGGATGCGGCCGGCCCGACCCTGTATTACGGCGCCGGTGCTGGCGCCGAGCCCACGGCATCGGCGGTTGTCGCCGACCTCGTCGATGTGGTCAGGGCGCTGACCAGCGATCCCGAGAATCGCGTACCGCATCTGGCATTTCAACCCGACGCGTTGGCGCAGATCCCCATTGTCGACATGGAAAGCATCGAAACCGCCTATTATTTGCGCTTGAATGTCGTCGACCAGCCCGGCGTTCTCGCCGATGTAACGCGGATCCTGGGCAGCGGCGGCATCAGTATCGAGGCTATTTTGCAGCACGAACCCGAGGACGGAGCGTCGACCGTACCGGTGGTGATACTCACCCACCGCGTCATCGAGCGCGCAATGAACCGGGCATTGGCCGAGATCGAGGCGCTGCCGCAGATCCACAATCAGGTCGTCAGGATACGTATGGAACAACTGGCATGATTCGACCAAACTATTACAACGGGATCATCGAGCGCTATCGCGATCGTCTCCCGGTGGACGAGGAGACCCGCGTTATCACGTTGTGCGAAGGCGATACGGCGCTGATACGGCTGGAGAATATCGAAAAGGAAATCGGCCTGGGCATCGAGCTGTACGCCAAGTTTGAAGGCCTAAACCCCACCGGCTCATTCAAGGACCGTGGGATGACGATGGCCGTGACACAGGCTGTGTCAGAAGGCGCTCAGGCGATAATCTGTGCGTCGACGGGCAATACCTCGGCGTCGGCGGCGGCCTATGCCGCGCGCGCCGGGATCCGTGCATTTGTGTTGATCCCCCAAGGTAAGATCGCGCTCGGAAAACTCGCCCAAGCGATGATTGAGGGCGCGTGCGTCATCCAGATCAAAGGCAATTTTGATGACGGCATGCGAATTGTCAAAGAGGTGGCTGCCGCCGCCCCGGTGACCATCGTGAACTCCATCAATCCGTATCGCTTGCAGGGTCAAAAAACGGCGGCATTTGAGATTATCGATGCGCTCGGCAGGGCCCCCGATATCCACGGGATCCCGGTCGGCAACGCGGGCAATATCAGTGCATACTGGGTTGGTTATAGCGAGTATGCGGCTGTATTACCGGCGACGGCTTCTTGTTCCTTCTGTGAAGAACGCTGCCGCTATCCGTCTGCCGCCGTGGTTCAGGGGCGTCCGCGGATGTTCGGTTATCAGGCAGCCGGCGCCGCGCCTTTCATCCGCGGCGAGATGGTCGACGACCCCGAGACGGTCGCGACCGCCATCCGTATTGGTCGGCCACAGTCATGGGACCTTGCATGGGCCGCCGTCAACGAATCCGGCGGTGCATTCGCCAGCCTGAGTGATGAAGAGATCCTGAAAACTCAGCGCATGCTGGCCGAAAAAGAGGGTATTTTCTGCGAGCCGGCATCGGCCATATCCGTCGGTGGGGTTCTGCGTGATGTCAAGAATGGTACGATTGCGCCAGGCTCTCTGATCACCTGCACCCTCACTGGGCATGGGCTCAAGGATCCGGATACCGCTATCAAGCAAAGTGAGGGCCCGGTCATCGAGATCCCCGCGGAGCTTGATGCCGTCAAACGCGCGATCCTCGAGAATTTGTAGCCTGATCACCTGTGCAAACTAAGGGTGTTGCCAGTTCCCTGAGCCGTGTAGATCGACTTCCATGGCAGCCCTGACCTTGTTCGTGCCGGATCTATCTGCCTGGTTGGTGGAAGGATCCGCGGGCGAGATCGACCCCGCAAGGTGGCCCGCCCTGTCGTTGATGCTCACAAGGGCGATTGAGCACCCGCTTGAGAGTTATTCGCTCGAGCACAATCTAATCATGCTTTGTGGCGCGCACTCTGCGCATGCGGCGCCGATCCCCATCGCTGCCCTGACCGCCTTGATCGATTACGGATCGCCCTCTCTCGAAGATGTCATGCGTGCCGACCCGGTACATCTGCGCGCCGATCCCAATCAAATCCTGCTGTTTAATCATCCCTCCATCATGCCGTCGGCCGCGGAGGCCGATTCGCTGCTCGAAGAACTTAACCTCGGCATACCGGATTTGGGCATCTCACGCGGCAGGCATCCCGGGCGCTGGTATCTTCGCTCGGAGTATGCGGCCAGTACCGTCACGAGTTCGCCGAGCGCCGCCAAGGGGCGTTCGATTGCCGATCATCTGCCGCGCGGAGATGGCGCCCGGGCACTCACCCAACTGATGAACGACGTACAGATGATACTGCATAATGCCGCGGTCAACGCCGAGCGCGAAGCGCGTGGGGCTCCCCCGCTGAATTCCATCTGGCCGTGGGGTAACGGATGTGAGCGCTACGCACAAATCTCAAGCCCGGACTTCGTGGTTGGCGACGATGTCTTGGCGGCTGGATCCGCGCGCCATTTTGGACTCGATTGGTATGCCGAACTGGAGCCTCGCGAAGTTGTTGAGAAGATCAGGCGCGGCGATGGAAATGGCCTCCTCGTCATTGGATCTCCCACAGGTTCCATGGATAGCGGTGATCCCATGGGGGGTATCGATGATTTGGAGCAACGCTGGTGTCGGCTCCTGCTGCATTCATTACGACGATTTCAGATCAAAGAGGTGCAATTGATCACGGATAGATACCGCTATTCGCTAACTCCGTACAACTTGTTCAAGGGTTGGTTGAGGCCGCGCCGGATGCCCGGAGGCGCGATATGACGGGGCCGGCGATTGTCCGTCGCCCCGTGCCGCCGCACGATGACTTACCGCTGACGCTGCACCCTGTCCTCAGGCGCATCCTGGCGGCACGCGGTGCATTGGATGCGGCTGCTCTCGATATCTCGCTGGAGGGCTTGTACAGAACTGACTCATTGAGTGGGATCGATGCGGCGGTTTCGTTGTTAGAGACGGCAATAGTGCGCGAGGGCAGGATCCTTATCGTTGCGGATTTTGACGCCGATGGGGCAACGAGTTGCGCCCTTGTCATGCGCGCTTTGGGTATGATGGGCGCGGGTGAGGTTTCCTATATTGTCCCGAACCGATTCGAATATGGTTACGGATTGACGCCGCCGATCGTCGAACTGGCGGCGGCGCAAGACCCGGACCTGTTGATCACGGTAGATAACGGCATCTCCAGTCTCGATGGCATCGCCGCCGCGCGCGCCGCTGGTATTGACGTGTTGGTCACCGATCACCATCTGCCGGGGAAGCAGATACCTGACGCCAACGCCATCGTTAACCCGAATATTCCCGGAGATCGGTTCCCAAGCAAATCGCTCGCCGGTGTCGGGGTGATATTTTATGTGATGCTGGCATTGCGCAAGCGTCTTGAGCAGCGCGACTGGTTTGCGAAAAAAGGACTCGGGTACCCGAATCTCGGGACGCTGCTCGACCTTGTCGCACTCGGTACGATCGCCGATGTGGTGCCGCTCGATCAGAATAATCGGCGATTGGTAGCCCAGGGTCTGGCACGGATCAGGGCCGGGAAATCACAGCCGGGGATCGCGGCGCTCCTGAGGGTGGCCCGCCGGGGGATCCCGCGTGTGACATCGATCGATCTGGCATTTGCCGTTGCGCCCCGGTTGAATGCGGCCGGACGTCTGGCTGATATGTCCTTAGGGATAGAGTGTCTTATCGGTGAAAGCAAAGACAACTGCGATCGTATTGCGGCTGAGCTCGATGATTTGAATCGCGAACGCCGGGAAATCGAATCAGCAATGAGGACGCGCGCGATCACGATCGTTGATTCGATGCGGTTTAGTGATGGAGATGAATTGCGCTCGGGGCTTTGTCTGCTCGATGAGCATTGGCATCAGGGCGTAGTCGGCATTATTGCGTCGCGGATCAAGGACCGTTATCACCGCCCGGTGATCGCGTTTGCCCCGGTGGAGGGGGAACAACTCAAGGGCTCGGGGCGCTCGATCGCGGGTGTTCATCTGCGCGACGCCCTGGACGCAATTGCGGCACATAATCCAGGGCTATTGAGTAAGTTTGGCGGACACGCGATGGCAGCCGGATTGACACTGGCCGCCGGATCGTTTGCCGATTTTGCCGATGCCTTTGATGCGGAAATACGACGGCAACTCGGAGACGGCGGGATCAAGCATGAGATCGTGACCGACGGTGAACTTTGTAACGAGGACTTTTCGTTGGCGCTTGCCGAGCAGTTGGTGGAAGCAGCGCCGTGGGGGCAGCAGTTTCCCGAACCATTATTCGATGGGGTGTTTTTCGTTCTCGAAAGGCGTATTGTTGGGGAGGCGCATGTGCGTATGCGCCTGCGGCCGCTTGACGGGAGGAGGGGCCTCAATGCGATCGCATTTGGCGCCGCCGCCGAAAGCTGGACAAGAAGTGATGGGGCTATTCATGCTACCTACCGTCTTTCCGTCAATGAATACCGAGGGTTGAGGTCGCTGCAGATTGTCGTTGAGCATGCGCGGGAGTTGGATGGCTGACGAAGAATTCATCCGGCAAATCAATTCCATCGAACCGGCGCACCCGATACAATCCGCGCTGCAAATTTCACAGTGAGATAAGCCATGGAAATCAACCTGCTGCTACTCCGTGTCAAAGACCTGCAAGACAGAGCACATTCGCTCAGGGGGTATCTTTGACTTCGATCGCAAAGCCGAGCGGCTGATAGAGGTCAACCGGGAACTGGAAGATCCGGCGATTTGGGACGACCCCCAACGCGCGCAAGCGCTCGGGCGCGAACGGGCTGAGCTTGAACGGATTGTGTCGACCTTGACCGAGTTGGCCTCGGGCCTGGGCGATTGCGCACAATTGCTGCGGCTCGCCGAAGAGGAAAACGACGCACAGACGGTGGCAGCGGTCGGCGACGACCTCGATGCGGCCGAGGCCAGGCTCGAACCGCTTGAATTCAGCCGGATGTTTTCTAACGAAATGGACCCGGCAAATGCTTTCGTCGATATCCAGGCCGGCTCCGGCGGCACCGAAGCGCAGGACTGGGCTGAGATGCTGTTGCGGATGTATCTGCGGTGGGGCGAGCACCATACCTTTCGCACGGAGCTGATCGAGGTTTCTCCCGGTGAAGTCGCCGGTATCAAGAGCGCCACCATCAAGTTCGAGGGCGAGTATGGTTTTGGCTGGCTTCGAACCGAGACCGGCGTACACCGGCTCGTGCGAAAGTCGCCCTTTGATTCCGGCAACCGTCGCCACACGTCGTTCGCCTCGGTTTTTGTGTCACCGGAGGTAGACGACAACATCGAAATCGAAGTTAACCCGGCGGATTTACGCATTGATACTTATCGCGCGAGTGGTGCCGGCGGCCAGCACGTCAACAAGACGGATTCCGCCGTGCGTATCACACATAACCCCAGTGGGATTGTCGTACAGTGTCAGAATGAACGGTCGCAGCATAAGAATAAGGATCAAGCAATGAAGCTGCTGCGTGCGCGATTGTACGAACAGGAGCTAATGAAGCGCAACACCGAACAGCAGGCGCTCGAGGAGGCCAAGGCGGATATTGGCTGGGGCAGTCAGATCCGTTCTTACGTCCTCGACCAGTCGCGCATCAAAGATTTGCGGACCGGCGTCGAAACGGGAAATACGCAGGCAGTTCTGGACGGCGACCTCGATCAATTCATCGAAGCGAGTTTAAAGCAGGGGCTGTAGGGGCTCATGCAATGGTGCCGCCAGGGGCGGCTAGAGCGCAAACGATTGCGGTGATCTCTCAAATGAACTAAGAATCTTACGATGGTGAAACAAAGAGAAAGTAGTACTCAATCGCAGCTCATCGCTCAACGCAGGGCCAAGCTAGAGGCTTTGCAGGAAGTAGGGCAGGCCTATCCGAACGATTTTCGCCGTGATGCCTTGGCTGGAGAATTACATGAGCGCTTCGGTGACACAACGGCGGAGGATCTGGCGGAGCAAAGTGTTCGCGTATTGGTTGCGGGACGAATGATGACACAGCGCGTTCAAGGCAAAACTTCATTCGCGCATATCAAGGACATGTCAGCCCAGATACAATTGTTTGTCAAGCGTGACATGCTGCCGGAAGGCGTCTATGGCGAATTCAAGAAGTGGGATCTCGGCGATATCATTGGTGCGGGCGGCGTTATGTTCCGGACCCAGCGCGGCGAACTGTCGGTAATGGTAGACCATCTGCGCTTGATAACGAAGTCATTGCGCCCCTTGCCCGAGAAATTTCATGGGTTGACCGATCAGGAAGCGCGTTATCGCCATCGTTACCTGGATCTGATCATGAACGACGGTAGCCGTGAGGTTTTTGCAACGCGATCTAAGATCATCGAGTGCATTCGCGAGTTCTTGCACGAACGGAATTTTCTGGAAGTGGAAACGCCGATGATGCAGGTTATACCGGGCGGCGCGGCGGCGCGGCCTTTCGTAACCCACCACAATACGCTCGATATGCAATTGTATCTGCGCGTGGCGCCAGAGCTTTATTTGAAGCGTCTTGTCATCGGCGGCATGGAAAAGGTCTTTGAGATCAATCGAAACTTCCGCAATGAAGGTCTTTCGACAAGACATAATCCCGAATTCACCATGCTGGAGTTCTACGAGGCTTACGCCGATTATAAAGACCTGATGCGGTTGACCGAGGCCATGATTCAGCACTTGATGGGAGAGGTTGTCGGCTCGACAACCGTTGAATATCAGGGTGAGGTGCTGAATTTTTCGAGCCCGTTCAAATGTATGACGTTGAGACATTCGATCGCCGCGATGAACGATGGGATTACTGTCGATAATCTCGATGATCTCGAAAGTGCTCGGTCCTTGGCGGAAAGGTTCGGGGTGCCCTTCGAAGATGGCGATGGTCTTGGCAAGATCCAAACGGAAATATTTGAAAAGACCGTGGAGTCGCGTTTGACGCAGCCGACATTTATAACGGAATATCCGGCGGAAGTATCGCCGCTCGCGCGCTGCAACGACGAGGATCCCTTCGTGACAGACCGCTTTGAATTTTTCGCGGCGGGCCGCGAAATAGCAAACGGATTCTCCGAACTCAATGATCCCGATGATCAGGCAATGCGTTTCCGGGCGCAGGTCAAGGCGATGGCGGCGGGCGATGACGAGGCAATGCATTACGATGCCGATTACATCCAGGCTTTGGAGCATGGTATGCCGCCGACCGCCGGTGAGGGGATCGGGATCGACAGGCTGGTTATGCTGTTGACCGATTCGGCGTCGATCCGGGACGTTTTACTGTTCCCGCATCTGCGTCCCCGTCATGATGGATAATCGATAAATTTTCGGTAATGATGGAACCTCATGGCAAAAAGCGCGGTCTATGTCGTTGACTCTTGCAATGTCCACCCTTCCAAGGACGGGTGTGCTTCCGGGCACAACGAGGTCTTCGCGATCCGCGGAGGGTGTGTCGTATTACATAATCTGCTAAGGAGATTGAATTGATGACTAAGAAACAACAGTTAAAATCAATAACGGCGGCTTTGGGCGCGATCTTTGCGATAACACTCGCTGCATCGCCGATTGCTAATGCCACCGAGAATCCATTTTCGGTAACGGCGTACGATGCGGGTTATATGGTCGCCGAGCATCAAGAAGGCAAATGCGGCGGTGATAAGTCCACAGCGGAAGGTAAGTGTGGCGA
>DAOWDI010000147.1 GCA_030639105.1 Gammaproteobacteria bacterium
CTCGATAAACATGAGCTGAACTATGAGCTTGACTGGCAGCTCCGTGGCCAGCCATTTTTGACAGCATCCGGTAGTTTGCTGAGAACCGTACAAAGTGCTATTCGCAAAACTACTAGTCTTGATACTGTATTATCCACAGGCGGTGGCACATCGGACGGTCGTTTCCTCGCCCTCACAGGCGCTGAAGTCATTGAACTTGGTCCTGTTAACGCCAGCATTCACAAAGTGGATGAACATGTGAACATCGATGATTTAGATGCTTTATCAGTCATCTATGAGACGATAATGAAAAAACTGATCTCAAGTAACTCTGAGTCGTTTGCGTGAAGGCCCTCTCGATGTTCCTATTGATGTCTACGCCGAACAACTGCCCGCAGAAGGAGATTGCTACCAGAGTGGCGCACACTGCATTCATGTTGTAGGTGATATCAGTCGCTGGCTCGCCCGCAAGCGCCTTGATATTGCTGACGTGGGAGAGCGTGCCGTAGAGTAGCCTTTGGGTGAAGCGAACAGGGTGGCTTATTCATGCCCCTTGGCCGCGCGGACCAGGCGTGCAGGGAATACCCGGCGACATTGCTTGCGGTGGCGGTTAAATATACGGATGAGGGGAACAATCGATCATCTCTGCGAAAGCATGAGAGGCTGATCATAGAAGACTCACCGTGGAATGGGTGACGGCGCACTCTCAGAATCGCAGCGGCGGAATCGCATTTTTTTCAATCTTATTTTTGTTATTCGCATGGTCGTCTTTCACATCCATTTCCGCATCAAGGCCATGAGCGCTCCTGACACAATTGCGTCCGTCACGCTTCGCACGGTAAAGCGCATCATCCACTTCTTTAAAAATATCTTCGAATGTTGCCTGGTGCCGAAATGTGGTTACACCAATGCTCACGGTATAGGAGATATTTTGATCTCCAAATTTGCAGGGCGCCTCCGATAGACCTTTGCGCAACGATTCGGCAAACGCCAAGCAATCATCATACGATGCTTCATTGAGCAATATGACAAATTCTTCACCGCCTATCCTGGCAAAAATGTCCGCCGCTCGAATATTGCCGTGAACATATTTACTCATATGCTTCAGGACCGTATCGCCTGCGGGATGCCCGTAGCGATCATTGACTTTTTTGAATTGATCGATATCGATCATGATGATCCCGAATGCCTTGTCGTAGCGCTTTGCAACTTCGAACAGATGCCTGCCGTTAATCATTAGAAACCGTCGGTTGTGAATACCTGTAAGTGCGTCGCGCAGCGATGACTCCTTGAGCTTGTCATGATAATCCTGGAGCTGCCGACGACTGAGATGTATCGTGACTAGAAAGAATGTGAGATTGATCAACAGTGTGGCTGGAAGCCAAGCCGCGATTGTATTTTTTTTCATCTCTTGCAGAGCGATCTCCTTGTGCATCCTTTCCGTAACCAGGATAAGGAAGGAGCCGATTGGCACCATGATCTTTCCTTTGTAGTCGGCATAGACATCGGAGAACAACAACTGCTTGGCAAATTCCGGATCCGGCGAGCGATCGATTGTATAATCGCCATTGTCGTCGATGAACTTTCCCTTCAGTGCGTTGAAAGCCATCACTTCGATGTTCACGAGTTCGTTCGAATTCCGTTCAGAATGTGTGAGCAATGCCAATTCAGTCTCCGTATAGGGCAGCGTGCGCATCGCGTCACTCAGTGATTCGGATGGCCCGTCCGCGTGCAGCACTGCCCGCTGTTTCGGAGACAAATCCCAGTATACGGCATGGTAATTGTTGGGGCGGGGCTGCGTACCATTGCGGATTGCCAATACCTTGCGATAATTTTCCAAGAATCGAACATCACCGGTAACAATATACTGACGGGCGAATCGCGTCAGATCGTCGCCACTCTGGCGTAACTCATCCGCCCTGAGGGTCATGTAGTAACGGTTGTGTTCCAGATCTTTGATCGCACCGGTAGTACTGAAAAGCTCGATGAGCAACCAACCACTCAGCACGGTGAGCATCGTCGATAAGATGCCGAGGGCGGAGAGCCAGATCCTTTTGGGCTTTTCCGACAACCCTGTATCAACCATCCACATGACTTACTGTCCCTGTCGTGGCCTCACCAACAGCGGGTATCCGGAAGGTCTCGATTCCACACTGCGAAATATGGCTGGCTCTGATAGGTAAATGATGTTGGGCACCTTGAATCGTTATTTTAAACATTTCAATCATTTTGTCATTACCGTGTGACGCTATCACCTTTGCGCCGGCTGCGTCGGTGATTGCGGTGTGGCTAGCGACCCGTAAACAATGATGGCCACGCTTCAGTTTCTCGACCACCAGATAGAATTGCTCATAAAGAACTTCATTGCGCTGGTTGGACCTGCCGGACAACAGAAAGCCTTGCAGATTCTGCTGTTCGATAGGCCCAAACCAACAATGCCACTTATTCATTCGTCATTGTGGCACCAGGATGTGCTCGCCCGGTTCGAGTCCGCTTAAAACTTCGATGCGGCCCTCCGAGCCGCGGCTGCCGGTGCGTACATAACGCCGCACCGCACCGCGATCGGTCTCAGCCATCACGAATTCCAGTTGGCCCATGCGACGTACCGCCGCGGCTGGTACGTAGTAACGCTCCTTCTCAGCACTCGGGATCCGCAGCCGTCCAAACATCCCAGGATACAGTGATTCGTTCTCGGGCAATGTCACTTTAACCAGAAATGAGCGCGAACCAGGATCCGCCGACGGCACGATCTCTTCGACGGTGCCGGTGAGATCCGCGCCCAACGCATCGATGCGCACCGCGAGCTCCGTATCCTTGACCAGCCGCATCGCCAGGCTTTCGCGCACGTTCGCCTCGAGCCGCAGAAGGCGGGGGTTATACAGACGCAGCAGCGGAGCACCCGGCGTCGCGGTATCGCCCGGGTCGGCGTAGCGATCGATCACGGTGCCGTCGATCGGGGCGCTGATCCGCGCGTAACTGGAGGTGGTCCGCGCTTCTTCGACCGCGCGCCGGGCACGACCGAATTCGGCCTCTGCCGAACGCAGCGCGGCCACCGCCGCATCGACAGCCGCGCGTGAGATCGCGGCGGGCATGGTATTGAAAATATTCTGCGTGCGATCATAGTCGCGTTGTGCTTGGGTCAGCCCGGCCTTGGCCGCCAACACCACCTGGCGTTGCTGCGCCAGGCGCGCGGCAGATTCACGTGCATCGAGTTCGATCAATGGATCGCCGCGGCCAACCCGATCCCCGGCGCGCACATTTACCTTCGAGATCGTCGCGGTTATGCGTGCGGAGATCACGGTTTCGTCTTTCGCCTGCACCGTCCCCGCGGCCTGCTCGAAAACGGTTTCGCGCACCGCCTCGACCACGGCCACCTCCCCGCCCGCGGCGGCGGTTTTCGTTATCGCCGCGTCCGAGTCGATCTTGGTGTGAAAAACCCCCGCCAGGTACGCCAGCACAAGGCCGAGCACGGTCATCGCCGCCAGGGTCCCCCAAACGCGCGCTAGCTTGTTCATGTCGATGCTTCCTGTCGCGGCAACCCGTGACCGGGCACCCGCTCATAGACGAGATAATAGACGGTTGGGATCACGGCGAGCGTGAACAACGTGGAGGCCGCGATCCCAAAGATGATAGCCCACGCGAGTCCGCTGAAAATCGGATCGAGCGTGATGACGATATTGCCCAGTACCGTGGTACCGGCGGTAAGAAACACGGGGCGCATGCGTATTGCCCCCGCGCGGACCAGCGCTTCGCCGAATGCCTCACCTTGTTTCAATGCGAGATGGATGAATTCGATCAACACGAGAGAATTGCGCACGACGATCCCGGCCAGTGCGATCATGCCGATCATCGCGGTGGCGGTGAACAGAACCGGATCCGGAAAACCCTCGACGGTGCGCTCACCGATCTGATTCAGAAACCAGAACCCCGGCATGATGCCAATCATCGACAAGGGGATCGCGAGCATGATGATGCCGGCGATCGACGCGAGCCCGGTCTGCACATAAAGTACGATAAAGATCCCCACCAGGGCAACGCCAAAGGCGATCCCGAGATCGCGGAAGACCCTGAGCGTAATGTTCCATTCTCCTTCTCCCTTCCAGACGACATGAATATCGGCCGGCAGTTGCCAGGCGTCGTTGCCGCCGTTATCGAGATAGGTTCTGCCGGCAAGCGGACGCGGCGAGTCACCGCCCGCTTCGGCGCCGAGATCTGCCGAGACATCGAGAATGATCTCGGCCGGCATGCGCCCGACGCCTTCGGCCGTCACATAGGCGACGCGTTTCAGGTTCTTATGGAAGATCGGCTGATCCTGCACCGTCTCAGCAAACTTCCCAAGTTCCCCGAGTTTGACCAGCGGTGTCGGGGCGTCGCGGACGCCGCCGGCATCACGCAGTTTCGCAATACCGGGACGACCTTTGACGTGGAACGCAGAGAGATCGTCAGCGGAGCTACGCTCGGCGAGCGGCAGTCTGAGCCTGATCGGCAGCGGCGAGACCTCGGTCGGTATCTGCAGATAACCGGCAACGGTGCCGGCGCTCCCCATCACGATCGTCTTCGCGATATCCTCCGTGGCGATGCCGGAAAGCGCGGCCTTCTCCTTATCCGTTACGAATATGAGTTTCGTCTGTTCTGCCTGCACGCTCGTATCGACATCGACAACGAAAGGTTCGCGTCTGAGCCGCGCGGCTACGGTTGTGGCGGCCGCCTGCAAGCGTGCATACAGTGTCGTTTCCTCGCCGTAGATCTCGGCGGCAATCGTTGCAATGACCGGCGGTCCGGGGGGCACTTCGACCAGCGCGATGTCGGCGCCGTGGGCGTGCCCAATCGCTTCGAGTTCGGTGCGCAGCCGCAACAGCAAGGCATGCGATTGCTGGTCGCGCGCGAGGCGATCGGCGAGCGTCACACGCAGATCGGCCATGTGCGCGGCTTCGCGGAGGTAGTACTGGCGTACCATCCCGTTGAAATCCATCGGCGAAGGCGTGCCGACGAATGCCGAGATGTCTTTTACCTCGGGCACCGTGCGTAGATAATCACCGAAATCCCGCGCCACACGCTCGGTCGCCTCCAAGGTTGTGCCTTCGGGCATATTGATGATGATCTGAAACTCGTTCTTATTGTCATACGGCAGGAGCTTCAGCGAGACCAGGCGAAACATCGGCATCGCCGCGGAGCCGAAAAACAATAATGTGACAAACCCCAGAAAGATCCACGCACGCCGCCGGTTCGCTATGAGCGGGAGCAGCGTGCGGGTATACAGACGATAGGTCATGGTTCTGGTGATGTCATACGGCGTATCGGTCGGTACGCGGCGCAGGATCTTCGAGGCCATCCACGGTGTGACGAGAAAGGCGACGACGGTACTCGCCATCACGCTCAACGGGACGTTAAACGCCATCGGCGCCATATACGGCCCCATCATCCCGGTGATGAAAAACAACGGCGCGAACGCCAGGATGATCGCGATGGTCGACATGATCAACGCACCGCGGATCTCGGTCATCGCCGCAACGATCGCGGCGCGGGGATTGCGCCCGCCCATGCGGAAAAACCGTTCGATATTGTCCACCCCCGTGATCGGGTCGTCGACTAGCAGGCCGAGCGCCAGGATCAGCGCGAACAAGGTGACGCGATTGATTGTGTAGCCGCCCAACAAATCGATCCCGAGGGCGACGCCGTAGCAGATAGGTACGGCAAGCCCGACCACGACCGCCGGGCGCCAACCCAAAAAGACACCAATGAAAACAACCACGGTTAAGACCGCGACACCGAGGCTGCTGACCAGATCGTTGACCTTTTGATCCGCCGTCTGCCCATAGTCGCGAATGATGCGCACATGCACACTGGGCGGAAACACGTTGCGCTCAAGCTCCGCGAGACGTCGTCGTACATCGCGCGCGACCTCTACCGCGTTCGAACCCTTCTGCTTGGCCACCGAAATAAATACGGCTGGATAGACACGGTCGCGCACGGCCGCTTCGCCGTTGGCCGGACCAAAACCGATCCACGTGTAATCTTCGGGTTCGCTTGGGCCATCGATCACCGAAGCGACGTCACGCAATTGCACGGGGATGCCGTCGACGACATTGACGACCATCGTGCGCAGACTCTCGGCATCGCCGAGGAATGTGCCAGCGTCGATGACGATAGTCCGGTTGCGCTGCTGGATCTCGCCGGCCGGGAGCTGCTGGTTCGACACCTCGATTGCCCAGGCCACGTCGAGCGCCGCGGTACGCCGGGCAGCGAGCGCTTCCGGGTCGAGTTCGACCCGGATCTGACGCGGACGTCCGCCGCTCACATGGACCCGGTTGGTCGCCGTGATCGACTGTAGATCCTGCTCGATCTCCTCGGCGAGGCGGCGCAGATCGTGGTCATCGAAACGTTCGGGATCGTCACTCCAGAGCGCGGCCACGACAATGGGTACATCGTCTATTTCATTGGGCTTCACCACCCATGAATCGACGGCTGCGGGGATCTGATCGGAGCCCGAAAAGACCTTATTGTAGATCTTGAACAGCGACTCTTCCCGGTCTTCGCCGACGAAATAGCGCACCGTGACGACGCACCTACCGTTGCGCGAGGTGGAATAGATATATTCGACGCCGTCGATTTGATGC
>DAOWDI010000215.1 GCA_030639105.1 Gammaproteobacteria bacterium
GAGAACATAGGAGGCATAGATACCATTCAACGGTACTCGATGTCGATTCAGCTTGAGGTTGACGGTTGGAAATCCGATCGAACGACCCTGATGCCGGCCACGCACGACACGACCGGCAATGAAATAGCGCCGTCCGAGAAACGCCTCAACGCCGGCGAAATCGCCCTTAAGTAGTTTCTGCCGAATGGCGGTGCTGCTCACGCGTTCGCCATCAACGATCAGGGAGTGCGTGCGTCGAACGGTAAATCCATACTGTTTGCCGAACTCCCACAGTGCGAAGAAATCGCCGCCTCTGGCGCAGCCAAACTTGAAGTCATCGCCAATGACCAACTCTTGAACTCCGAACCTATTGACGAGCATATTGGCCGCGAAGTCCTCAGCACTCTGGGCGGCAAAGTGTTCATCAAAGCGCAACACGCACGCACGATCGATGCCGAATCGGCTGAGCAGGATCAGCTTCTCACGCAGTGCCGTCAGTCGCGGCGGCGATCCCGCACGATGGAAGTACTCCGCGGGCTGCGGTTCAAAAATGATAGCGATGGATGGCAATTGGCGCTTTGCCGCGGCATCGAGCAACTGCCGCAGAACCGCCTGATGTCCGCGATGCAGACCATCGAAGTTACCGACGCTCGCCACACAGCCATGGTGACGCGGTTTGACATTGTGCGCACCACGAATGAGTTCCATATCGGTCGTAGAATAAACTTAAGTCCTAACAGGGATCGCGAGTCATCAATTATACAAGAATCACTCCGCACGAGCCGATCAATCACCCATTGTACCGTGCAGTAAATGACCTGGCCTGACGCCGAAGGCGAACAGCGCGACGAAATAGCTCGCCGCGCCCGCGGCGATCAATTGCGCCAGCATCAGGGCGCGCCCGGGCGCGTGCTCGGCCGTCCAGAGATCCTGCTCCACGGTCATGAACAACAGGACCAGGCACATGATCGCCGCCGCCGCGATGACCTTGAGCGTATAGGCCGTCCATCCGCCGCGGGGACGATAAGAGCCGTTGGCAAGCAATGCCTTGAGCAGCAGGCCCGCGTTCAAGAAAGCGGATAGCGAGGTCGCCAATGCCAGCCCCCCATGCGCGAGCGGTACGACCAGCGCAAGATTCAAAACGATATTAGTGCACATGGCGATGATCCCGATGCGTACGGGTGTGCGCGTGTCCTGCTTGGCGTAGAACCCCGGCGCCAATACCTTGACCAGAATGAACGCCGTCAGACCCGTCGAGTAGGCGACCAGGCTGCGGCCCGCCATCGTTACATCGTGCTCAGTCAAGGCACCGTACTGAAACAAGGTGCTCAGCATCGGTTCCGCGAGGATCGCCAGCGCCAGGCTCGCCGGAAGACCGATTATCAAAACCAACCGCAGCGCCCAGTCGAGCGTCGCCGAGAACGTCTCGGGATCCCCATCTGCATGCTGCTTCGACAGGCTTGGCAACACCACTGTCGCCAATGCGATCCCGAACACGCCTAAGGGGAACTCCATCAGCCGGTCGGAATAGTACAGCCAGGAGATACTGCCGACCGTGAGAAATGAGGCGATCAACGTATCGATCATCAAATTGATCTGACCCACCGATACGCCGAATAGCGCGGGGCCCATGAGACGGAGGATCTGCCGCACGCCAGGATGGGCGAAATTGACGCGCACTCTGCGCAATACACCGAGACGCATAATGGCGCCGAATTGCACCGCGAACTGCAGGATACCGCCAATAAAAACACCGATCGCGAGCGCCACAACCGGCTGCTCCAACCGCGGCGCCAGCACCAGTGCAGCCCCAATCAAGGCAATATTCAGCAGCGCGGGGGTTAGCGCCGGCAGGGCGAAGCGGCCATAGGTATTCAACAGGCTGCCAAACAGCGCGGTCACCGAGATAAACAGCAGGTAGGGGAATGTGATCCTGAGCAGAAGCGTCGCCAGTTCCCATTTTTCCGCATCCGCGGTAAATCCCGGGGCAAACACGGCGATGAAGATCGGCGCACCCAGCACACCGAGTACAACAACAAAAAACAGGATCAGTGTGAGAACGCCCGCCGTCGCGCCGACGAGGTCGACCACCTCATCCTGGTCGCCCGCGGTTTTATACTCCGTCAGGACGGGAACGAAGGCCTGCGAAAACGCGCCTTCACCGAACAAACGCCGGAACAGGTTTGGGATCTTAAACGCGACAAAAAAGGCGTCGGCGGCAATGCCGGCACCGAAGATCCGCGCGATCACGACATCGCGAACAAAGCCCAACACGCGCGATATCAGCGTCATCTGCCCGACAACAGCGGTAGATTGAAACAGGCTCTTACTCAGCATAATTTCCTTAACCCGGAAATTGCGCCAGCATCCCGGATGCTGGCGCCGAACAGGTGCGGCTGGACGCCGGGTTGGAGCGAAACCCATAGCCGTAGCTGGGTAGAGCGAAACCCAAGTCCAGGCGTGCCTGAGCCAGCCAGGGCGGGGATAGGACCCGGGCCAGGGATAAACTGTACTTTCGAATGTTTACGGACGATTATCATTTTCCAAAAGCAATTCAAGATGTTAAGTGGCGGCCCGGATCCGGCTGGTGCAATTTCCGGGTTAAGCCCGGCAATTTCGCAAAGACCGCGGGCGATGGCAACGGACAGGGTCAACCGGGCGCCGCGCGCTGGCATCGAATGACACGCCGGATTCTAACGCAGAATCGCCCGATGCCTCGATATTGGCCATCGCCTAAAGCCACGCCGAATTTGACAACCCCCCCGTTCCGTCGCATAGTTCGCGCCCTTTGCAGTAGCCATCGGAGACAATCATTGGCCAATTCAGCACAAGCGCGCAAACGCGCGCGCCAGGGAGAAAAGCGTCGACTCCACAATGCCAGCCGTAAATCTCTGCTGCGCACGCGGATCAAACAAGTCGTCGAGGCCATCAAGACCGGCGATAAAGAAAAGGCACAAGCGGCCTACCAGCAGGCGGTCCCCGTCATCGATAACATGGTGGGGGCTTCGCTGATCCACGCAAACAAGGCCGCACGCCATAAATCACGCTTGAACACGAGGATCCGGGCACTCGGTTGATCGCATGCTCGACGTTCACCATGGAGGCCGGCTCGATGCCGGCTTTTTTGTGCCTGCACGAAGTCAATAAAATACGGCGGCGTACACAACCTCGCCCTACCAGCACCAATGACGAAGCGCTATGGTCTTGCCAGGATGACGGGAGGCTGGTCAAACAATGACGAGATTATCCCGATGGATGAGTTCGGGCTCGCGCGTGTAGCCCAAGATGGACTCGATGCGGCTGGTTGCCTGACCACAGATCTGAGCGGCTTCTACAGCGTCGTAGTTGACGAGCCCCTTGGCGATTTCATTGTCGCGCTCATCCATGCAGGCGACCAACTCTCCACGTTCGAAATCACCGACAACCCGTACTACGCCGACCGCTAGCAGGCTGCGGCCCTGGTCCCGAATGACCTGGCAGGCGCCGTCGTCGAGGACTAAGCGCCCACTCGGGATCAGCGAACTCGCAAGCCATTGTTTGCGCGCCGCAAGCTTCGCCTTCGATGCCGCCAACAGCGTCCCCACAGCCGCACCCGCGGCGATGTCGCACAGGACATTGGCGCGGAAACCGGAAGCGATGATCGTCGAGGTCGCCGAACGCGCGGCAAGTTTCGCCGCCGTCAGTTTCGTGCGCATGCCGCCGCGCCCCCAGGCACCGCTGCCACCCGCGATGGCGATGACCGCCTTATCCTCGACATTTGCCTCGGCGATTAAGCTCGCTTCTCGGTCCTTTCTGGGATCAGCGGTCATCAGACCCTCCTGATCGGTCAGGATCACCAACAGATCCGCATCGACGAGATTACTCACGAGACCGGCCAGCGTGTCATTGTCTCCAAACCGGATTTCGTCCGTCGCGACCGTATCGTTTTCATTGATGACAGGGATAACGTCGAGCCCGAGCAGCGTCCACAGCGTACTGCGCGAGTTCAGATAACGGCGGCGGTCTGCCAGGTCTTCATGCGTCAGCAATACCTGAGCCGCGCGCAAGTCGAATTTCTCATAAGCGCGATCCCACGCCCGCACCAGACCCATTTGTCCAACGGCCGCCGCCGCCTGAAGTTCGTGGATCGAATGCGGCCGAGACGCCCAACCTAGACGCACCGCCCCTTCGGCCACCGAACCAGAAGCAACGACAACGATCTCATAGTGCTGTCGTTTGAGCGCGGCAATCTGCGCCGCCCAATCTTCGATAGCCTCGGTATTCAATCCCATC
>DAOWDI010000273.1 GCA_030639105.1 Gammaproteobacteria bacterium
GCCTGGGCGTAGGCGAAGGCGATTATTTGCCTATCGTCAAGGTCGCGCCGATCTATCCGCGCCGCGCCCAGTCTCGTGGGGTCGAGGGATACTGCATCGTCGAGTATACGGTCACCCGTGCCGGTACGACGAAGGATGCACGGGTGGTCCCGGATCAATGTACCAGCAGATTGTTCGAAAAGGTGTCGGTCGCTGCATCTTTGAAATTCAAATACAAGCCGCGGGTGATCGACGGTCAAGCAGTTGAGGTAGGTGGTGTGCGCAACAAATTCACCTATGAACTCGTGAAATAGAACATGGGGTACTGGCGGATCCTGATAAGTCTCGTTACCGCGGCGGCGATCCTTACCGGATCGGCCGCCTCTGCGGGTGATGGCGGCGGTGGAAGCTCCTCGGGCGGATCGCCGGGGTCGAAAAAAGGTGGTGGGGAGGATACCAAGATAACGATGGCGATGAGCCAGGGTGTCTTCGAAGAGCTGCAAGAGGCGCAGCAGCTGATCGAGACTAAGCAATATTCGAACGGACACAGGATCCTGCAAAAACTGCTGGGGAAAAAGAAATTGTCGGTGTACGAATCAGCCCAGATCTGGAACCTGACGGCCTACGCTTACTATCTCCAGGAGCGCTATGGGGACGCGATCAGAGCCTATGAGCAGGTCTTGAGCCAGGGTGAAATCCCTGAAGCCATCGTGCAAAGTACACTGAAAACACTGAGTCAACTGTACTTTACCGTCGAAGACTACACCAAGGCGATGGAAACGGTAGAGCGCCTGATGGCGGAAGTGTCGAACCCGAGTCCCGAGGTGTATATGCTGCTTGGGCAGGCGCACTTTCAGCTGAAACAGTACAAACAGGCGGTTAAGCCGATCGCCACGGCTATCGACAAGTACCGTTCTCAAGGCAAGAAGCCCAGGGAAAATTGGCTGCTGCTACTGCGTGTCTGTTACTACGAGTTGAAAGATTACAAAAAGATGATTGGCGTGTTGAAACAGCTGATCACGCTGTATCCGAAGGAACAATATCTGCTCACACTTGCCGGAGTCTATAGCGAACTTGGCGACACGCATAAGCAACTTGCGTTAACGGAGGCATTATATGAAAGCGGCTACGTGACCGGATCTCGCCATGTGATCAATCTGGCAAACCTTTATCTGCTTCACGGCGTTCCGTATAAGGCGGCGAAGGTGCTGGAAAAAGCGATCGACGGGAGGAATGTCAAAGCCGACGAGCGTAACCTGCGTCTGTTGTCGCAGTCGTGGTATCAAGCGCGCGAAGACAAAAAGGCTATCCCGCCGCTCGCCCGCGCGGCCGTGCTGTCAGGAAATGGTGAACTCTTCGTTCGCCTTGCGCAGTCCTATATCAATCTCGATCGTTGGCAAGAAGCGGTGGATGCAGTGCAAAAAGGTCTTGAGAAGGGCGGGGTCAAGCGCAAAGATATTGCTAATATCATGCTCGGGATGGCATTGTTCAACCAGCATAAGTTGAGTGCGGCGCGCAATGCATTTCTCAACGCCAAGGGTGACAAACGCAGTGTAAAGGTTGCGCGCCAATGGATCGCCTATGTCGACAGCGAATTAAAACGCAAGGACTCGCTCGATCAAACGCTGCCGGAGATACAGCAGCGCAAACAGGACAAGATTCTGCGGAGCCTTTAACCGGAGATCGCCCCATGACAATAATCAGCCAGGAAGACGTTATCCAGAGTGTGGCGGATGCGCTGCAGTATATCTCTTACTACCATCCTCCCGATTACATCACGAACCTTGCGCAAGCCTATGAACTAGAGGAATCATCGGCGGCCAAGAACGCGATGGCACAGATCCTGATCAATTCGCGTATGTGCGCCGAAGGCCGGCGCCCGATCTGTCAAGACACGGGGACCGCCACGATATTCTGCGCGCTTGGAATGGATGTTCGATGGCAGGCCGGGTTGAGTCTCGACGAAATGATCAATGAGGGTGTTCGCCGCGCGTATTTGCACCCGGATAACAAGTTGCGCGCCTCGATCGTGGCGGACGCGGCCGGGGCGCGGACCAATACGAATGACAATACGCCGGCTGTCATACATGTGAGCTTGGTGCCCGGCGGGCACCTCGACATCACGGTCGCCGCCAAGGGCGCGGGATCCGAGAACAAGTCGAAATTCGTTATGCTCAATCCTTACGACAGCATCACCGACTGGGTTTTGCGGACGGTGCCGACAATGGGGGCCGGCTGGTGTCCGCCTGGGATGCTCGGTATCGGTATTGGCGGGACCGCGGAGAAAGCGATGGTGATGGCAAAAGAAGCACTAATGGAGCCCATTGATATACAGGAACTCATCGCGCGCGGGCCGGCCGACAACATCGAAGCATTGCGTATCGAACTCTATGAGAAAGTGAATGCACTCGGGATTGGCGCTCAGGGACTCGGCGGCCTCACCACGGTATTGGACGTCAAGATCAAGGATTATCCGACCCACGCGGCATCCAAACCGGTCGCCATGATCCCAAATTGTGCGGCGACACGGCATTTGCATTTCACGCTGGACGGCTCCGGTGTCGCCAAGCTGCCGACCCCGAAGCTTTCAGATTGGCCCGCAATCAGCTGGTCTGTGGGCGATAGTGCGCGGCGCGTGGATCTGGATACCGTGACGGCGGAAGAGGTCGCCACCTGGAAATTGGGGGAGACCTTGTTACTGAACGGGGTAATGCTGACCGGACGCGACGCCGCGCACAAACGCATCCAGGAAATGCTCGAGCGCGGTGAACCGCTGCCCGAAGGGGTCGACTTCAAGAATCGTTTTGTGTACTACGTCGGGCCAGTTGACCCGGTTCGCGATGAGATTGTCGGTCCGGCCGGGCCGACGACCGCAACCCGCATGGACAAATACACCGAGATGATGCTTGCCGAGACGGGTTTGCTCGGCATGATCGGCAAGGCTGAACGTGGTCCGGCGGCGATTAAGGCGATCAGGGATCATCGTGCGGTGTACTTGGTGGCGGTCGGAGGCGCCTCATATCTCGTGTCCAAGGCCGTGCGGTCCGCGCGAGTGGTTGCTTTCGAGGATCTCGGTATGGAAGCGATCCGTGAATTCGTCGTTGAGGATATGCCGGTGACGGTAGCGGTGGATGCCA
>DAOWDI010000069.1 GCA_030639105.1 Gammaproteobacteria bacterium
TCCGAACATTGAACATCCTTCGGCACAGCATGGCGGTTACATCGAAAGTTGACCTAATCCGCGATCGACGCCGCCGGTTCCTCAGCCGAAAGGAATGGGGTACTGGCTTGTAGTATCGTTGATGCGTTGAAAATAGTTACCCGGACATGGATGATCGGCAAAGCCGCCCGGCGACTACTGGAATGCGGTAGCGGCGTATATCTTAGGGTCGCCCGATCGAGACGCGGGGATCCCACTTCCCGCATTATCGGTCGGCCTAATCAATTCTTCTGAACGGCAGCGCGTCCTGCACCAGGATTCGTGACGAGGCGTACGATATCACCCTGCACCGCAATCAATGCCGGCACCAACAACAAGACGACGAATGTCGTGACCACGAGACCGAAAACGATAGTGACGGCCATTGGAATTAGAAACTGCGCCTGCAGGCTGGTTTCGAAAAGGAGCGGCGTCAAACCGCCAATAGTCGTCGCGGAGGTTAGAACAACAGCACGCAGACGGTCGCAAGCCCCCCCGATGACCGCCGGCTCCAGCGGTTCGGTCTTGTGCCGCTCATCTATCGTCCTCACCAACACGATGGAGTCATTGATGACGATCCCGGAAAGACCAAGAATAGCGAACACGCTGAGCATAGTCAGGTCCATGTCCCACAGAAAATGACCGAGGACGGCACCGACGAAACCCAGTGGAATGATCGACATCACCACCAGCGGCCTGAAATAGCTCGAAAATACCCACGCCAGGATGATATAAATTAGCACCAACCCAAGGAGGCTGCCAAAGCGCATATCCGCGGATGTCTCTGCCTGCTCTTCGGCGCGCCCCGCAAATTCATATTCCACGCCATATTTATCGACGATATCGACCAGCCCTTGTGCGAGCAGGCCGCGGATAACCGCTCCCGGTCTCGTAACGGATGGATCGATACCGGCCGTAATCGAGACTTCGCGCCGCCCGTCTTCGCGGCGGATCCGGGCAAAGCCCGTCTCTTTGCGCATCGTCACGACCTCCCCTATCGGCACCTCCGCACCGGCGGGCGAGCGCAGGTACAAGCTGTCCAACATCGCCGTGTCCACGACCCGGCGATCGAGCTGGACCCTGATCGATACCTCCTCGTCGCCTCGCGCGAAGCGCTTGGCGATCGCACCATCAATGGCATTACGAACTTGTCGCCCAACCTCTTCGATAGTAAATCCCAGCGCCTGTCCTTGTGAGGTAACTTCGAGAATCACTTCCGGTTTTCCAACCGGCAAATCGTCAGCGATATCGGTTACGCCGGGATAGCGCGCGAGCAGTTCTCCGAGTGCCCCCGCGGCGGCCTTGAGGTCGTGAACAGCATCGCCGCGCAGCCTGATATCGAGATCCCGGCCGGGCAGCCCCGTTTGTTTCGCCGTTACGGTAAATGTCTCAAGCCCAGGCTGTAGATTTACCTCGCGGCGCCAGGCATCCATTAATGCCGCCGCCCGGATCGCGCGTTGATCGGATGTCTTCAGTTCGACAACCAAACCGCCCACCGTATCGCTGGAACTCACCGGCTGAGCACCCCCTCCATCGCCGACCGCCAGACCGAGTTTACCCAGGCTCATTTCAACCAGATCGGATCCATCACCATCGAGCTTCGACACAGCACGATCCAGTGCCTGCTCGACTTCCAACAACATGGCGTGCGTGCGTTCGCGCGAGGTGCCGGAAATCATCTCGATATTGCCGTATATCTTGTCAGGCTCGGGTGACGGAAAAAACATATAGCCCACGCGGCCACCGATGACAGTGGCGACCGCGATAACGAGCGCTGCCACGCTGATCGCGAGTGTAACGTAACGAAAGCGTACGGCGCGGGCTACCGTCCGGGTAAACAACCCGTCACGAAATTGCTCGAAGGCGCTATCGAAACGCCGCCTGAACCGACCCAGTAGCCCGGTTTGGGCGGAGTCTTCGCGTAACGCATGGCTGAGATGGCCGGGCAAAACGAAAAAGCACTCCAACAGGCTCGCCAGCAAAACGGTGATGACAACGAATGGAATCGCGGAAATGATCTGGCCCGAGATCCCCGAGACCAGAAACAATGGTAAAAACGCAGCCACCGTCGTCAATGTCGAGCTGATCACCGGGGCCGCCATCCGCCGGGCGCCGGCGATTGCGGCGCCCAAAGCATCCAAGCCCTGACGGAATTGTGCCTCAGCGTGCTCGCCAACGACGATGGCGTCGTCAACCACAATACCGATGGCCATAATCATACCGAACATACTGATCATATTGATCGTTTGCCCGCTGACCCACATAATGGCAACCGCCGCCAACATCGCCGCCGGGATACCGACAGCCACCCAAAACGCGACGCGGGCGTTGAGAAACAAGAACAACACGCCGAGCACCAGCAGCAATCCGCCGAGCCCGTTATTCACCAGTAGTTGGATCCGCTGCCGGATCGACTTAACCCTGACATCGTATTGCTCGAGTATCAGCGTTGGCGGCAAGGTCGGTTTGACGCTTTCGATATACTCCCTGACCGTGTCCGCGATCTCCAGCGCATCCGTATTAAGGGCACGCCGTATGTGCAGTTCGACCGCCGGGCGCCCGTTACGAAATGCCACGCGAGAAGTATCCTTAAAGGCCTCGCGTACTGTCGCAATGTCGCGCAGGAAAACCTTTCTTCCGTCGGGAAACGCCCTTATCTCAATCGCTTCGACTTCCGCGGAAGTGCGTTTTAATCCAAGACTTCTCACCTGCTGTTCACCACCGGCAATTTCGCCGGACGGTACATCCTGCGATGACGCACCGATGCGCGTAGCAATGTCCGCTAGCTTGAGATCGAAACGTCTGAGAATCATCGGATCGACGTCGACCCATATCTCCTCATCGCGGGTGCCGAAGAGGTCGATCCGGTCCACGCCTTTATCGAGGAGATCGTCACGCAGCCTTTTCGCAACGAGCTTCAGGGAGCTTTCCGGGAAGGGACCAGAAATGACCAGTTTCGAGATGGTCTCGTAGCGCAATATTCGGCGGATCTCGGGTTCCTTCGAATCCTCGGGCAAAGTGCGCAACTGCGCGACCGCGGACTCCACGTCGGATAAGGCATCCCGCATACTGTGCCCCGCATTGAATTCGATGACGATACTGGCAACGCCTTTGAATGACGATGAGGTGACCTTTTTTACGCCGTTGAGGAAGCGAACCTCGGGTTCGATCGCTTGGACGATGCTGCTGTCCACATCCTGTGCCGACGCACCAGGCCAGGCCAGGGTAATGGTGACAAAATCGATACCGAAATCAGGAAAAAACTCCCGGTTAATCTGCGCGGTTGCAAACAACCCGCAGACCACCATCAAGGCAAATATCAGGTTGGCGGCAGTCGGATGGCGCGCGAAAATCGCGATGAGCCCGGCGGGGGACGTCGAGGAGGTTTCCACTGCGTTACATCGGCGTCACGCGGATCCCCGGACCAATAGCGGAGAACTGCTCCGCAACGATCGCCGTCAATGCGGGAACATCGGCCCTGACATAGATCTTATCGCCGAATTTCCGCACGATTTCGATCTTGCGGGCCACCAAGCGGGTGTCTTCGACGACGTAGATGATACCATCATCTGATACCGCCTTTGCGGGTAGTACGATAACATTCTCATAGATGGCATCCGGTACCAATACCTCAACGAAAGCACCCGGACGCAGGATCCCGATTGGTCCGGCGGTGATGCGGGCATAAAGGATGACACCCCCGGTCGTTGAGTCGATTTCGGCGCCAACCCGCTCAATCAGCCCAACATAGGTATAGGCGGTCGCTCCGAGCCGCCACGATATGCGGATCTCCGTTTCGGCTAACGGACGGCTGATCATCGAATCCAGACTCCCCGCCGTAGTGCCTACGAGGCGCGAATAATCGGCATTGGGTAATTCGAAGCGTACCTCTAGCCCATCGGCGTCAATCAATCGGCCAATGCCCTCACCAACAGCGACTCTTTTTCCGGTAGCGACGACGATATCCTGGAGAAAACCACCAAAGGGTGCGGCGATATTGGTGTCGGCGAGATCGTGCTCCGCACGATCGAGTTCAGCCTGCCTACGCTCGACTACCGCACGTTGCTGGTCGATCCGCGCCACTAATGCTTCGATTGTCTGCTTGCCCTGGAGTCGCTGCTGGCTTGCCAGATTCAGTGCGAGTTTGGCGTCATCGTATGCCTTCTCGCTCATCTGGCTCTTCTTTAGGAGATTCATAATCCGGTCGACATCACGCTGGCGCAATTTGATTTGTTCGCCGTACAGCATCAAGAGCTGCCGCTCTGCACCAAGTTCACCATGCAGTTCCTGCAGTTTCGCGCGCGCCTCGTTTAGATCGGCGAGCTGTTGGCGTACGGCAATCTCGTATTCGAATGGATCGACCGTCGCAAGCCGGCGGCCCTCCTCCACGTAGGCGCCGGTGCGGTAGCCGGGATCGAGGTAGATCAATCGGCCGGCGACCATCGCGCGAATTTCGGCTTCGCGTCCGGAGACGATCTCGCCATAGACGAGAAGATCCGGCCGAATGCTTTCGAACCGGGCGGGTATCACCCTGACGGGGCGGACCTTCTCCGACGGCGGACTAGGGCGCGCCTCGGGCCGGCTTCCAATCAGATATGCCGCCATGAGGCTGCCGGCAAAGATAACCGCAAATGGGACGACAATCCGTGAAGCAAAACTATTCATGACTGGTCCATTATCGCAATCTTAGACGAATAGCGGCGAGTCTCGGTTTGATGCCTGCTCGCCTGAATCGTTCAAACCGTCATCGTTGGGGCACATCGATATCCGACAAAAATGCCATGGCGCCAATTCTATCCGGGATCCTCGTTGATTTGCCGCCACCCCAACGAAGCACACCAAGTGCCGGCATAGGAACCTGACGTCGCAGTCATTCATTCGCAGATAGCGACGAAATTTAGCGATTCAAATGAACTGTGTGTGGGCCAGTGGGTCGCCCGTCAACCACACGGCGAGGAGGATATACAAACCGAAGACCCCAGCCTTATGGGTACACCCGCCACTCCCCATATTGGGGCAACCTGGCAACGGGCGAGTGAGAACGGCTTTATTCACTTGTTGCTTTATTCGTTAGCTTGACGCCGACAGCTTCGTGCTCCTTTCCCACTATTACGGCGCTAAGTCGTTTTTCCATTGGCTGCTCCAGTCTACTCAAAGTTGGCGTTTCCTCGGCTAGCACATAGGAGCCGTTGGAATCTTCGCAGCGTAGCGAATACTGTTGGTCAGCTGAGCGTGGAAATTTAGACACAACAATAATGCTGAATATAGGGGTTCCGTTCTCTAGTGAGAACGAGATTGCAGCCCGCAAAAAGGGATGGCCGCTCCAACAGGTTTCCTCTGCGTACTCACTACGTTCAACGGTAAGCTCACCATCGTTATTATGGCGCCGCCAAATTGTACTCACCAACAATTCAGCCTGCTCAAAGCCCTTTCCAACTAGCTCTTGGCGTCGCACCACATTGTGAGCCGCTACAGCCTCGCGGTGTTCTTCCCAGCGCTTATCCTTCGATGCCTTGCCATGCAGAGAGAATATGGAAACGAAAATCAAACGGAGTTCCGCGGCAAATAAAGGCCAATTTCTTGAGGTTTTGTAAATGCCTCTAGCGAAGATCAGAAAGACTAAAGGAGGTAAAAGCAGAGGGCTAGCCACATTCATTGCGAATAACACTTCCCCTAGCGCCGAGACCAATCCCCCGATCTGGTCCGGGAAGTTCACCGTTACGACAATACCAATAAAAACAAGCACAAAAAATATCACGATTGCCAGCTTTCGGGAGCGGTTGGATGCAATTCTCATACTGGGCGGATCTCGAACGGGCAACACACCGGATTTGCCGGGGTTTCAGCACGTTTTGATAGCTCACGGATTCGCTGCGGCAGCTCTATTCTCATCAACTGACAAATTGTTACCACAGGCATTCATAAATATGAAAATTTTCAATGAAATCATGTCGGTAGAGGATCTATACCCAAGCACCGCGTCGGCAGCTTACATGAAATCCTCCGATGCTTTCTCGCCCCTGCGCGTTACGCTGAGAAATGCTCCCGAAAGCCCCGTATCGTCGTCTAACGTCTTCTACAAGTCAAATAAGTCCGAGGGCGTTTCAGTTTGCTTCGTTATCATGCTTGAAGCCATTCAGGAAATGATACGGATCCATTCATGCTAGATGGCGGGGACCTGGGTATTCAAATCATTGCGCTCAGAATCGAAAATGATTAAGGTGCGCGTTTCTTCGCGGGGGGACTCACTAGCATGCAACCCGGGTGTGCTTAGTCCCGCCTTAAGATCGGATGCGGCAAGAGGTGGACAGCGTGGCTAAAGCTAAGACCAAGGTGTCGAAGAAGAAGACGGCTCAAAGGGCCCCCGCTAAAAAGAAGGCCGCCAACAAAGCGAAGAAGAAAATTACCAAGAAAACATCGGCAACGAAAAAGACTGCTGGGAAGAGGATCGTCGAGAAGAAAGCGGGCGCGAAGAAGGAGACGGTCGCCAAGAAACAAACGGCAACCAAGCGAAAGCCAGCAGCCACAGCGGCATCTAAACCTAAACCCGAATTATCAGCAGGCACTACTCGCCCGCCGCCTATCAAGGTGGAACCCCAACCGCAGCCGCGAATCATCCGAAAAGTTGTCAACCTCGAGAAGGTCAAGATTCCGCTCGATTACAAGCCTTCCGCAAAGGAGGAGTATATGAGCCCACAACACCTCGTCTACTTCAAACGGAAATTGGAGAACTGGCGGGGCGAGCTAATCGTGGAATCACAAGAAACCCTGGAACATTTGCGAACGGAAACACGAGATGTTGGTGACGAAGCCGAGCGCGCGAGCCGAGAAAGCGACAACATCCTCGAATTGAGAACCCGCGATCGCTACCGCAAGCTGTTACGAAAGATTGAAGAAGCCCTGAAACGCGTTGAAGAGGGCGCCTATGGCTACTGCGAGGAAACCGGCGAAGAGATCGGGCTCGGTCGTCTTGAGGCAAGGCCAATCGCCACCTTGACGGTAGATGCCCAGGAACGGCGGGAGATGTTCCAAAGGCAATTTCGCGATGATCACTAGATCGGTCGAATTCCCCCACCCTTACCCCAAGAATCACTCGGCTTTTGGCCGCCCTCCTCGCCGCCGAAACTCAGCAGATGAATTCAGCTTAGATTACGCTCCGCTTTGACTAGATCCTCTTGTAGAATATGCTGAGCCGGGGGTAGTATTAATATCGGACTCAAATTAAAGGCTGCCGGAGCACAAGCCAATCCATCAGATTGACGGGAATTACAATGGCAGGTGAGCAAATCCTCGTTGTTGAAGACCAGCGTGCCGTCGCCAGCGCTCTACAGATGCGACTGCGCGGACTCGGCTACGCCGTCATGGCGATAGCCAAGGACGGGCTGGAGGCAATAGAAAAGGCAACTGAACTCCACCCCGACCTGATCCTGATGGACATCAAGTTGGGCGACGGCATGGACGGTATCGAAGCCGCACGCCAAATTCGTTCCCACCTCGATATTCCGGTCATCTATGTCTCCGCCTATGCGGATCAGCAACTCCTTAAAAGGGCGCGGCAAACCTATCCAGCCGGCTTTATCAACAAGCCGTTTACGACGAAAGATCTACTGACGACGATCGACCTCGCGCTCTTCCAACGCGACAAAAAAGCCTTGGGAGTAACCGCACATACACCCGAGAACGAAAGCGAAGAAGAGAACAAGGAAGCCGTAGTAACCGCGGACGTTGAGGCCCGCGTAAACTTCGTCAGTAAATCCGCGGTGCGGTTGTTGGGGCGGAGGAACAAACGGATCGTCGGTCATCCACTCACGGAAGTCCTTAGCGACATCTACGGATTTGACCACACCCACGCGGCCGCGATTGTAGATAGGGTGCTCACACTGGGCAGCGAAGAACGATTGGTCCGCAATGAAAAAGCACCGGGAACCGGCGAGATCGACCTACTCACTCCCTTACGCGACGTGCAGGGCCAGAGTTTCGGGGCCGTGCTGAAATTTGCATCGCCTCTTGGATCGACATCCGGGGGCAGCCAAATCAAGGCGTTTGAAAAAGCTATCGATGCCCTTCCGATCGGGATTGCGGTCGTCACGGAAGATATGTCCGTGCTGCACATGAACGCCTACGCCCGGGAAATTCTCAAGCATAATCGCGGTTTGGACTGCACGAATAATCGGTTGTCCGCACTCGATCGCCAATTCGATGTAAAACTCCGGCAACTGGTGTTCGCGGCAGCGGCCAAAGCCCGCGAGGGGATAGAAGACGGCAGTGACGCAATGTTCATCAAGGGACCGGCAATCCGCAACCAAGTAGAAATCATTGCAACCCCCGTCGCGGCGGGAAAACACTTCAAAGAAGAATCCTGTGTGATCTTGTATTTATTCGATGCCAGCCTCGATCGTCAAGTCTCGCACGATGTGCTGACTTGCCTATACGGTCTGACGCAAATGGAGGCCAAGATCGTACAGCTATTGGTCAGCGGATCAAAGCTCGACGACACCGCTAAAAACCTCGAAATATCGGTTAATACGGCTCGGACCCATCTGAAACACGTATTCCACAAAACTGGAATCAACCGCCAGGCAGAACTCGTACACCGTATTGAAACCGGTCCGGCGGGTCTCATCATCAACTTCAACAACGGCCACTAGCGCATATCATTTCTTAGCTGAATGAAGCCAGCTGAATGGGTCGATCCCAGGCCATCAAGCAACGGTGCCAGAAACGGGAGAAGTTTGTCTACCGCTTAGGTGTTACGGCTGAATTACAATGGAGTGTGTTCATTATCGTTTGTCCTGTCCGGTTTCAGAACCAATCTCACCTCACTGATTATCACTAAATTCCGGATCTTTCACGCCGTAGGCAACCTGGTCGGTCCTTGTAATCATTGTTCCAGTAGCGTACAACCTTATCGGGTCGGCGTTGTTGAATACTTCGATGTCGTCGGCATTTTGATCATACTCATGGAAGAGGAGGTACAGGGAATGTACACCAACCGTTTTGATATTCGCCAAATTCACATGGCGGTCTTTTTCGCCGCCGTCTTCTGCGCCGACATAGCACCGGCAAGCACCACGATTATCAGCTATGATTTTGAAGACCCGTCCGGGGTTTTCGAAAATGAACCCGAAACCGTGGTCTCAGGGATCGACGCGCTGGCATGGTTCGATCGGCATAGCTCATTGACCAATTTCACAGGAAATCCCAGCAGCGGCCGCGCCCTCGCGGCACGGACATTTCTCGAAGGCAATACCTTAACGCTGATACTGGACGTCGCGCCCGGCTTCAGCACGAACCTCGACGGGTATTCCTTCGACCATCTGGCCTCAGCCAGCGGGCCTGTGATCTGGGACCTGAAGGTCAACGCGATTCATATTGCGGCCGGGAACACCTCGACATCGTTCTCGAACGTGAATGACGACCTTGCCCTCAGCGACATTACGAATAGGATCACCGTCGAATTATCAGCTTCCGGTGCTACCTCAAATAGTGGAACTTACCGCGTGGATAACTTTGTATTAACCGGAACGGTCACGCCGGTACCGATCGCCCCGGGGATTGTTTTGTTCGCCTCGGCGCTGGCTTTCATGCCAGCGCGACGCAAGCGCTGAACGACTCGGCACGGCTCGCGGGATCTCTAGGAGCCTGTCGGATTTAGGGGTTCGTAGCGAGGCGAGTGGGAAATTGAGTCCATTTTTTTGCCATTTTGAGGCGCATAGTTATGACTATGTAACGAAAGATGGCAGAATAATGGGCCGATTTCCCACCGCCGCACGACTGCATGGACGCAGGAGGTACGACCCCGTGGACGGGGGAGGTAGAACTGAGTCCGGAACGGAAGTCGAGAGCA
>DAOWDI010000272.1 GCA_030639105.1 Gammaproteobacteria bacterium
CCCACATAGCACGGCGCGCCCGCCATGTCTCAGGATCGGATCATCGAGCACCCGCAGGCGCGACTCCAGTGCTCGCAAGGTCATTGTCCAACCGTCTTTAAACTGCACATCTTCGGGCAGTGCCTCGATGAGCTCACGACCGAGTGTCGGTACGATCCCGGCGCGCGCGAGCACGCGCAGCAGCCGCGCCCTCGTTGGGTGCTTGCCCCCGAAATCGGACCAGGCAAGGCCGCACAACTGCTGTTCGAGCAGCCCTTTCAAACAGTTCAGTTCACGCTGCATGTGCGCGACGGTGGCAGCATCGCTCCACAGACTCGCGCCGCCGTCGGATCCGAGGGTCTCTGCAATCGTCGGCGCTACCGTCTCGTGCTGTCCGGGATTGTCGTCCAATGCCTCTGAGTGCTCGGCCGCACCTTTCTCCGCCGCGCGCTCGGCGGCCCTGGCTTTCGCCTGGTCGGCGAATTTCTGTACCAGTTCGTCATCGATCTCACCTTCGGCGGTGATCAATTCGACCCCGTCATCGAGTTTACGGTTGGATAGGATGAGGACATCGGGACCCTGCTCCTGACGGACCTTCTCGAGCGCATTGCGCATACTCGCGGCGAAATACCTGCGCACCTTCATGTCATTTTCTCCTGACTTTCCTCATCGCTATTGGCGCCACCCGCTGCTACCTACGCGGTGGCACCGTTCAACCCAACGGTATCATCACCGACGGTGGCGACAATCCTAAGCTGCGTCGTTCCCGGCACTTCGTTGTAGCCGAGCACATGCAGTCCCTTGATGCTGTGGCGCGCAAATCGCGATACGAAATCGCGCAGCCCATCCCCTACCAAAAGGACCGATGGCTGCCCCCCAACCTCCTGTCGTACGTGCGCCTCGTTGAGCGATTGCAGCATGCGATTCGCCAGACCCGGCTCTATTGCCACGCCCGTCCCCGTCATTGATTCAAGCGAGTGTTGCAATATCTGTTCCAGTGAAGGATCGAGTGTGATAACGGGAAGCTCGTTCGCCAACCCGTTGATTTGCTGAACGATTGATCGACCTAGTGCGGTGCGTACGGCAGCCGTCAAGGTGACGGAGTCTTGACTCTTGAGCCCGTATTCGGACAGCACCTCGAGGATTGTGCGCACATCGCGTACCGGTACCTGCTCAGCCAAAAGGTTCTGCATGACTTTGACGACCGCACTCAAGGGCAGGATGTTCGGGACGAGGTCTTCGACCAGCTTCGGTGTCACCTTCGCCAGACCATCGAGGAGTTGCTGTACTTCATCATGACCCAGCAGTTCATGCGCGTGCTCCTGCACAATCTGGCTCATATGCGTCGCGACGACGGTACTCGCATCCACTACGGTGTAGCCAAATGCCTGTGCCTGTTCGCTTTGATCCTCACCGATCCACACGGCCTCAAGATTGAATACCGGATCCTTCACGGTATTTCCCTTGAGTTCACCGTATACCTTTCCTGGGTTAATCGCGAGATCCTGATCCGCGAAGATCGATGCCTGGGCGATTGTCGTACCGTGCATAGTGATGCGGTAAGTCGTCGCGTCGAGGTCGAGGTTGTCACGGATATGCACGGCCGGAACCAGGAAGCCGAGTTCCTGAGAAAGCTTCTTGCGCACACCACGCAGGCGATTCAACAGCTGTCCGTTCTGGTTGCGGTCGACCAGCGGGATCAAGCGGTAGCCGACTTCGAGCCCGATCGCATCGAGCGGCGCAACATCATCCCACGTCAATTCCTTGGTCTCCGGCGGAGGGGGTGGCGGCAATGCAATCTCTTCCTCGCGGCGGCGTGCGAGTACACGTTGGTACTGCCAATAAGCACCACCGGCGGCGGCGCCCGCGATCAGCAGAAAGGCAATATTCGGCATACCGGGGATGGTGCCCATGAGGCCGATCAAGGCGGCGGTCACCGCCAATGCCTTGGGGTTGTCGAACAGTTGGCTCAGCACCTGATCGCCGACGTCTTGTTCCGCCGAAACCCGCGTGACCATGATGGCCGCGGCGGTGGCGAGAAACAAAGAAGGGATCTGCGCGACGAGGCCGTCGCCGATAGTCAACAGCGTGAAGACCCGCATCGCCTCGCCAATGGCCATGCCATGTTGAAGCGTCCCGATCGCAAGTCCGCCGAGGATATTGATGACCAGGATCAATATCCCGGCAACGGCATCACCCCTGACAAATTTACTGGCGCCGTCCATGGCGCCATAGAAATCCGCTTCTTGCGCCACTTCCGCGCGCCGCGATTTGGCTTCCTCCTGGGTGATGATGCCCGCGTTGAGGTCGGCATCGATCGCCATCTGTTTGCCCGGCATTGCATCAAGGGTGAACCGTGCGCTGACCTCGGAGATCCGTCCGGCGCCCTTGGTAACGACGACAAAGTTGATGATGACCAGGATCGCGAATACGACAAAACCAACTGTATAGTTGCCGCCGACGACAAAATCGCCAAAGGACTGGATAACATTGCCGGCGGCGCCGGTCCCGGTATGCCCATTGAGCAGCACGACCCGCGTGGACGCAACGTTCAATGACAGGCGCAGCAGGGTTGCTATCAGCAGAATGGTTGGAAATGCGGCGAAATCGAGTGGGCGACGTGCATAAATCCCTGCGAGCAATATGACCAGCGCCAAGGAAATATTGAAGGTAAACAATATATCCAACAGGAATGCCGGCAACGGCACAACCATCATCGCCATGATCACCAGCAGCAGTAGCGGTGTCCCCACCCCAACGGAGGAGACATACCTCAGGCCGGCCATGCTAAATAGATTTTGCGGTACCGTTGCCACTTTATTCTAATACCCGGTTCAGTATTGCAGTTCCGTCGGGATCGGTAGATCGACGACTAGCGCCTCAGCGGCCCGGCCGTCCTTGCGCTTCAACTGGAACACGTAAGCGAGCACCTGCGCGACGGCCACATACAGGCCTGCCGGGATCTCTCGATCGAGTTTCGTAGTGTGGAAGATTGAGCGCGCCAACGGGGGTGCTGAGAGGATCGTTACACCGGATGCAGCTGCCAACTCACGAATCCGCAACGCCACCCGATCGGCACCCTTGGCAACCACACGCGGGGCCCTCATGGTGTCAGCATCGAAGCGTAGCGCTACTGCATAATGCGATGGGTTTGTCACCACGACATCCGCACGCGGCACTTCCTCCATCATCCGCCGGGTTGCAAGTTCTTGCTGCAGGCTCCGGATCCGAGTGCGCAGTTCGGGCGAACCTTCCTGTTGCTTATTCTCATCGGTGACCTCCTGACGCGTCATGCGCAGCTTGCGTCCGTACTCCCATAGCTGGTAGGGCACATCGATCAGCGCGATGATCATGGTGGCCAACGCACTGATCATGAATATCTTGAGCACGATGCGCCCACTATGCGCCAACCCTGCCTCAATCCCTTCGAGGCCAAGCCCGGTGACGCTATCGAACTGGTGATAGAGAGCCGTCAGTGCAAACCCGAGAATAAGAACGAATTTCGCGAGCGCTTTGAACATTTCAATCAATCCGCGCGCGCCGAACACCTTCTTGAGACCGGAAACCGGATCGAGGCGGTTCCACTTGAATGCACTCGCACCGGAGTTGAAAGACCAGCCGCCGATGGCAACCGGACCAAGTGCCGCGACAACGGTTAGTAACACCAACAAAGGAGCCAGCGCATCGAGTCCGGTCAGCACGGCGCTCACCGTCGCACTATACGTCTGCATCGGGTCGAAGATCTGCGCCCTGCTCAGCGAGAATCCTCCTCTGAGCAGATCCGTCAAGCCGGCAAAAAATCGGTCCGAACTTAGATAGAAGCCCAAGACGCCGGCGAGCAGGATCATCATCGTCGTAAGTTCACGCGACCGTGCGACGTCGCCCTTTTCGCGCGCATCACTGCGCTTTTTAGGCGTTGCCTCTTCGGTGCGTTCCTGTGCGGATTGATTGTCGGCCACGCTCAAGCGCTCCCCAGCATCTCGCGCACCACCATAAATGCGGCGTCAAAGTTGGCGCGTAAATGAATTTCCAGCGTGTCCAATGTTAAAAAGATCATGAACACACCGAACAGAATCATCACCGGAAAACCGACTGCGAAGACATTGAGCTGAGGCGCGGATCGCGCCATTACGCCAAAAGAAAGGTTGACGACAAGCAGTGCGACAACAATGGGCAGCGCAATTGCCAGCGCGCCCGAAAACAATGTCCGGGACCAGTCAACTATGAGTTCGAGCCCTTCACGACCGATCCCCGTCGATCCGATCGGCATAATCTTGAAGCTGTCGACGAGCGTCGAGATCAAGACCAGATGCCCCTCCAGCGAGAAGAACATCAAAGTTGTCAATATGATGTAGAACTGGCTCAACACCGGGACCTGCAAACCCGTCTGCGGATCGACGAGCGAGGCGAATCCCAAGCCCATCTGCTGAGCGATGATCTGACCTGCCAGCTCGACGACGACAAACACCAGCCGGATCACGAGTCCGATCGCCGCACCGATCAATAGCTGCTGCGCCGCTATCAATAGCCCGGTAGGACTAAAGATCACGACCGCCGGTGGCGGCGGCGCATGCGGAACAATAGCGGCACACAGCGCCAACGACAGGATGATCCGGGTCCGCCCGGGCACTGCGCGTGTACCGATGATCGGTGCGGCCATGACCATACCGGCAATACGCAAGAAGGGCCAGGACCACAGCCCAAGGAGATACATTATCTCGGCTTCGTTGATCGTGAGCATGGGTTTATGGTTATTGTTTTGTTCTAAACGACTATCTAACGGTATTTCATCCAATAATCCCTGGAATAGATTCATAGAGTCGCAAGGTGTAATCCATCAGCACCCGAATAATGTAGGGGCCGCCAAACATCAGCACCGATACGGTGACGAGCAGCTTGGGAATGAAGCTCAAGGTCATTTCATTAATCTGCGTGGCGGCCTGAAACAGGCTGATTGTTAAGCCGACGGTCAGTGCGGGCAACAAGAGCAACAGCATGAGCAACAGAGTCACTTCAAGTGCACGCTGTCCCAGGGTAATGATGAGTTCAGGCGTCATCTCGATAATAGCGATCTTTACACGTAGAAGCTCGCCGCCAGCGTACCAACGATCAGGGCCCAGCCATCGACGAGTACAAACAGCATGATCTTAAACGGCAGAGAAATGATTAGGGGCGACAACATCATCATGCCCATCGACATCAATACCGACGCAACCACGAGGTCGATGATCAGGAACGGGATGAAGATCAGAAACCCGATCTGGAATGCGGTCTTGAGTTCACTCGTAACGAAGGCCGGGACCAGGATCGACAACGGCACGGCCGCCGGGGGATCTCCCGGATCTTTGGCACCAAGTTCACTGAACAGCGTCAAATCGGCTTCACGAGTCTGTCCGAGCATAAATTCGCGTAAGGCCGGTGCGCCCCGCTCGAGCGCCTCCCCGATTTCAATTTCATCGGCCAAGTAAGGGTTGATAGCGTCTTCAAAGAGACGCTCGAAGACCGGGGTCATAATGAACATAGTCAGAAACAGAGCAAGCCCGATGAGTACCTGGCTCGACGGCGTCTGCGCCGTACCGATAGCCTGACGCAGGATCGCCAGCACGATGATGATGCGGGTGAACGAGGTCATCGCGAGGACCAGCGCCGGCAATAGCGTCAGCGCCGTCATCAGGATCAGGATCTGCAGAGTCAGGGTATAGGTCTGAGTGCCGTCCTCAGCGATCGATACGGCGAACACGTCGAACCCGGTCTGCGCTTGAGCCAGCGCCGGGGTAATTACGCACAGCAGCGCCAGAATTGCGCGGCTCACGGTGCCCGTCCGTCGCGCAGCGGTGCCTCAACGCATTCGACCATGTCCACGAACGATGATTGATCCGCTGGCGCCGTGGCAAATACGTGCAAGGCTTGTATGCGCCCCGGCGAGACACCCACCAACACGCGCTGTTTATCAACTTCAATCAATACGATACGGTCGCGCGTACTCACCGACACAGCGTCGACGATCTTGATATCGCTACCGTGTGTGGCGTGTAGAGACTTAAGCCGTTTGAGTATGGCCGCCGTGACCACGATGGCGGCGATGACAAGAAACAACCCCCCGCTCACCTTCGCCAGTTCCCACCCACCGATAGGCTCTACTTGCATCGCTTCCACCGCCGCAATCGGCGGCGCCTGGATCAGCAGCGGTATGACAATCTTCGTCAGTGCGCCACGCGAAAGACATCTTGTGATCATTGGTATCTAGCCGAGCTTCTTGACCCGTTCCTGGGCGCTCACGACATCCGTCAAGCGAATACCGAACTTTTCATTGACGACGACGACTTCGCCATGCGCGACCAGGGTCCCGTTGACCAGGACGTCAAGCGCTTCGCCGGCCAGGCGGTCGAGTTCCACCACCGATCCCTGGTTTAGCTGTAACAGATTACGAATGCTCATGGCCGTCTGTCCAATCTCGACGGACAAGGTAACGGGAATGTCGAGGACGCCGTTTAAGTCGACAGTTTCATTCCGATCGCCGGCTGGACCCGGTTGCAGGTCATCCATTGGGGCCTGCCCTAGTGCGTCATCACCGCCGCCCACACCCGGTTCGCCTGCCCCCGTTTGCTCATTCATCGCCGCGGCCCACTCGCTTTCGTGGTCCTCAGCTTTATTCATCTGTTCTTCTTCGCTCATTGTGCTGCTGGCCTCAATTTAAGGTTGGTGCCGCCAGACTCGCCGTGGTGAATCGTCTCAACGACCTTCAAGGCACAATTCCCCCTTGATGCGCCGAACTTAGCTCGAAAGACGGGCACCTGGTCGACCCGTGCGAGAACGGTATCCGGCAGTTCAATACCGAACACATCGCCCGGCTTCATCCGCGCGATGTCACCTAAGGTCATTTCCATCGTTGTCAAAGTGGCGTTCAAACGAACCTTTGCGGCCTTTATCTCATCCTGTAGCCGGCTGCTCCAGCGCGTATCTTTTTCTGATGTATCACTTTGAATGCCGGCATCCAGGAGATCACGGATCGGCTCGACCATTGCATAGGGCATGGCGACCTGCAGGTACCCGGCGCCCGCTTCGACATCGACGTGAAAACTGGACACGACCACCACTTCACTCGGACTCACGATATTGGCGAACTGCGGATTGATTTCCGAATTGACATATTGAAATTCAAGCGGCAGTACCGGATTCCAGGCTTGCGTCAATCCCTCGAACACAATATCAAGCACCTTGCGCACGATGCGCATTTCGGTACCGGTGAAATCCCTGCCTTCGATCTTGGTGTGGAAGCGCCCGTCGCCGCCGAAGAAGCAGTCGACTAAGGAAAATACCAGCTTCGGATTAAAAATGACGAGCGCCGAGCCGCGCAGCGGCGGGATTTTGATGATATTCAGATTCGACGGCATGAGTAGGGTGTGCACATATTCACCGAATTTGAGTACCTGGATGCCTTCGACCGCGACCACCGGCGAACGCCGCAGCGTATTGAATAGGCCGCTACGGAAGTTGCGTGCGAACCGCTCATTGATCATTTCCAAAGTCGGCATACGACCGCGGACGATGCGGTCCTGGCTGGTGAGGTCATAGGCGCCGATATCATCGGGGTCGGTAGGTTCGTCGGTATCGGTATCGACATCACCGCCGTCGACCCCCGAAAGCAGCGCATCTATCTCTTCTTGAGAAAGCAGATCGGAACTGGACATGGCGCTTACTGCATGACAAAACTGGTAAAAAACAGATCCTCGATGCCGGACTGGCCAGTCCGCGACTCGATGACCGTTTGCACCTCAGCAAGGGCTTCGGCGCGCAAGACCTCCTTACCCTCATGCGGAATTAGATCCTCATAGAGCTGCCGTGAGAACAACAGGATGAGATTGTTCCGGATCACCGGCATGTGCTTTGTAATGGCCTCCTCCACGTCTTCATCGAAGGTCACGACGTTGAGTTCGGCCTTGAGGAATTTCGTCCGACTGTTCTGGTCTTGGAAATTGACGACGAATGCGGGGTTGAGCGGTACGTAGATAGCCTTGGCGCCCGCATCGGCGAGCGCGCCTTCAGCACCCTCTTTGCCTTGTGCGAGGGCGGCATCGTTCCCGCCGATGAGCATCATCGCGGCGCCGCCACCGCCGAGTAGGATCAGCGCAACAAGCGCGATGATCACGATTTTCGTGTTGCTGCCCGCTTGGGCCTCCTCACTACCGTCGATTTCAGTTTCCTTCTTCACGGCCATCAGCCAACCTCCCCAAAATGCTTAAGTGCTTATACCTCGGGATACTGCAAACCGTATGCCAGCGATAGATCTCGTTATAAATCAATGGCTTTGATATTTAGACGGGACGAAAAGCCAAGTTCTTGACGTCGCGCGTCTGCCATCTGGCAGCGGACCGTCACCCACTAGGAGGCTATCCGCAGCCCTCGCGCCCTATAAGGTCAAACATAGGCATCGATCAAGCCTTGCTGCGTACGAACCGCCGAGTGTGCCACCGTCTCCGCGGTTAGGCGTTCACCCGCACTCGCCCGGCCAGCAAATCTTTCATCCCGGTCCTGATGCCTTGTCGACTGACTGGGGAGTTCATTGAAGACGCTGCCGTCGCCAAGACGCAGGCCCGCCTGCTCGAATTGCTCGCGCAGTCGCGGGAGCGCTTCTTCCAACGCTTCGCGCACGGCCCCGTGCTGAGAGGCAAGTTGTACAGCGGCCTCCTCATTGCGAATGATGATGCGCAATTCAACGCGGCCGAGTTCAGGCGGATTGATACTGATGCGCGCGTGCTGTACGCCGTCGCTTGCCATCAAACTGACCTGTTGTGAAAAGCCCTCGGCGAAGCGGATGTGATGCAGCGGGAAAGGCGCCGCGGCACTGTGTACGACCCCCTGAACATACGCGGCCCCAGGTGCCGCCGGCACACTCGGCACCGGCACCTCACCGGCGATGGGACTAGGAAGCACGTTGAAACCATTCCCCAACTGCTGACCGCCGGCCCGCCGACCCATGGGAGGATCCGGTACGCCGATCGTCTCCTGAACCACAAATGAAGCTTGCGGCATTGGTAGGCGCCGCGCGATGTCGTGCCTCACGCTGATCTCGAGCGCGGGGCTGAGGCGTTGCTGCCCACGCTTATTCAGGTCCACCAAGGCCGGCTGTACGGCGATCGTGCGCGGCGCAGTGTGGATATCGAGCTTGGCGATTACGGTTCCAGCGGCGGCGCCGGAGATGATCGGCAGCCCATTCAGATACGGCAGCGGCACGAGATCACCATCTTCGCCGGGGGTCCGGCCGAGGCTTGCCGCCCGTTGGGCCTCGAGTTGGGCGGATGTCTGAACCGAGGTGTATCCGAGTGCGGAAACTACCGCGGCAAATGCGCGATCTTCGCCTACAGGGGGCTCCAATACCCCAAGATCGGAAGGTTTGAGCACCGCCGCGACCGCACCTGAGCCCGCCGTTGCGCTCACATTTCAGCCTCGCGCCGGTTTATCGCTGCCGGACATCGCGCAATCGTTTGTAGCTGGTGCACCATGATGCTGGGAAAAATGCAATCGCCGTGCCAGTGAGGATCGGCTTCGGGATCCCCCCTTGCCCTCAGCAAGCGGCCTCCATTATCCTCCGCGAGCGAGCGAGCGGCGGTGGCTAGCGGGAAGATCCGGGTCACGCGGCATCGTCATTCCAGCCGTCGGCGCCCCCCCCATGACATGGTATTTATGCGTGCGATTTCAACGGTGCGCGGTCGTCGATTTCACGCTGCGCTCTCGCTTCTTCGGCGTTTCGTTCCTGTTTGATGGCGCGCCCGGCAATGCCGTCGAGTGCCTTTGAACGGCGAAGCTGCTGTACCCAAACCTCTTGTTCGAGTTCATAACGCTGAGACGCCTCACGGATCTTTGTCTGCAGCCCGTCGATGATCCTATCGATCTGCACGATAAAAGTACGCAGTTTCTGCGCTTCGGAGCCATCCATCGGCACCGCCGATCCACTGCGCAACGATGCCCGGTATTCCTCGCGATATGCCAGCAGATCGTTGAGCTGCTCATGGTACTGATCGAGTTGACGCTGTGAGGTAGAAACCGACTGTGCGGCGACACGCTCGGCGTTGCGCGATTTGCGCGCAATCCACTGCAACCGTTGCGAACGAGTCATGCCGCGGCTCCGTCCGCATCAGTGGGGACCGCCAAGATCTCCGCCAGCGCAACGCCAGCAGCCTCGATATCAACCGCATCACCCATATTCTGGGCCAGGAAAGTATCGAAAACGGCATGCAAATCGACCGCCGCATCAAGTTCCGGATTGGCCCCGCGCTGATAGGCGCCGACGTTGAACAGATCACGGTTTTGTTCATACAACGCATAGTAATGCCGGAATCGTTTCGCCAGTTCCAGCAGTTTAGGCGGAGCGACCTGCGGCATCGTACGGCTGATTGAGGCTTCGATATCGACGGCGGGATAAAGCCCGCGCTCGGCCAGTTTGCGCGATAGCACAATATGCCCGTCGAGGATCGCCCGCGCGGCATCCGCAACCGGATCATTGTTGTCATCTTCCTCCGTCAATACCGTATAGAACGCGGTAATCGAACCACATCCGGCGATACCGGTGCCGGCGCGCTCGACCAGCTGCGGAAGGCGCGCGAATACCGATGGAGGGAAACCACGGGTCGCGGGCGGCTCGCCGATAGCCAGCGCAATTTCGCGCTGCGCCTGGGCGTATCGGGTTAATGAATCCATCAACAGCAGCACATGCTTACCCTGATCACGAAAATATTCCGCAATGCTGGTGGCTATTGAGGCGCCGTGCAGGCGCATCAACGGCGGATTATCCGCCGGCGTCGCAACCACGACCGAGCGCGCCAGTCCCTCGGGCCCGAGAATATCATCGATAAATTCTTTAACCTCACGCCCGCGCTCGCCAACAAGGCCGACGACGATGACGTCGGCATCGGTGTACCGGGTCATCATGCCGAGCAGCACGCTTTTGCCGACGCCGCTCGGCGCAAACAGACCGAGGCGCTGCCCACGGCCAACGCTCAACAGGGCATTGATCGAACGCACACCGACGTCCAACTGCTCGCGGATCGGGGTTCGGTTCAGTGGGTTGGTCGGCGTACCATACAGCGGCCAACGGCCTTCCAGACATAGCGCCCCCGCGCCGTCGAGCGGTTGGCCAGCGCCATCGATGACCCGTCCGAGCAAGCCGGGGCCAACACCAACCTCACCGGCGCCGCCAATGGGGATCACGCGTGCGTTCGGTGCAAGGCCACGCACAATACCGGTTGGCATCAGAAACAGTCTGTCGCCGGCGAAGCCGACGACTTCGGTTTCGAGTCGCTCATCGTTGTTGTTGAATAGTTCGCAGCGATCGCCGATCGCGGCCCGGCAACCTATTGCCTCCAGGGTCAATCCAACCATGCGGCTCAACTTGCCCTCAACCACAACCGCCGGCGGTTCGTCGAGTCCCGCGAAATATGGTTGCAGGGCTCGCACCCATTTCTCTGTGCGGTTGGACTCACTCACCGATCACCCTCCCGCTCGCCGCCAAACATCTTCGAGATGATGGCGGCCAGGCGCGCTTCGACCGAGGCATCCACGCGCGATGAGTCGGTTTCGACGATACAACCGCCGCGCGTTAGCAGAGGATCCGGCTGCAGCCGCCAACCGCGGGACTCTTCGCCAATCGACAACGCATTCTCCACGATCTCAATATCTTGTGGATGCATTCTGATCCGCGAGTTACGCACCGCGACCGGCAGATGCCCCATAGTTTCGCGGACGACGGCGACAATTTCTCCGGGATCGACCTTCAGCTCGCGGCGGATGAGATGCTTGGCGATGAGTATCGCAAGATCGCAGACCGATCCCACAACCTCATCATCGAGTACGCCGAAGGGTTCGGCCAGGGTCTCCATCAGTTGATCGAGGCACTCGGCCTTTTCCCTGATCTCCGCCTCACCCTGCTCGATCCCACGGTTGCGTCCCAATTCAAAACCTTCATCGAAGGCCTCTTTGTGCAGGGCCTCGAGGCTGCGCGCGGTGGGTATGCTGACATTTGACACCGCGCCCGAATCGGTGACCACCGTCCCCTCCATCAACGGCAAGTCGAAGCGTTTCACCTCTTCGAGCCCTTGTTCGGCGACGCCACGCGGACGCATCAGATCATTTCCTCACTGCCCGGACCGCCCAGACTGATCGTACCCTCATCCGCAAGGCGCCTGGCGATCGCCAGGATCTCTTTTTGCGCAACCTCAACCTCGGAGAGTTTGACGGGACCCTTCGCTTCGAGGTCGTCGCGCAGCATATCGGCGGCGCGCGATGACATATTGCTGAATACCTTGTCCTGAACCTCATCATCGGTGCCCTTAAGCGCCAGCACCAGATTATCGGTGGAGACTTCGCGCAGCAGCGCCTGGATACCGCGGTCGTCGATATCGATCAGATTGTCGAAGACAAACCTCAGTTCCTGCATCTGCGCGGCAAGTTCGGGATCCGTCTCCGTGATCTGCTCAGTGATTTCCGCTTCCGCGCCGCGGTCGACAAAATTCAAGATCTCCGCGGCGCACTTTATCCCGCCGAGGCTTGACGCTTGCCCCTTGCTGCCACCGCGCAGCTGCATCTCGAGAATATCATTCAACTCTTGCATCGCCGCCGGTTGAACACTGTCCATGGCCGCGATACGCATCAACAGGTCCGCGTGCCCTGCTTGTGGCAGGTTATCGAGAACCTGCGCCGCCTGGTCGCTATCGAGGTAGGACAAGACGATAGCAATTATCTGCGGATGCTCAAAACGGACTAGTTCGACGACGCTGCGCGGATCCATCCATTTCAGCGATTCCAAGCCTTTACTACTACCGCCGAGCGCGATCCGATCGATCATTGCGTTAGCCTTCTCCTCGCCCAGCGCATCGGTCAAAACAGTACGAATGTACTGATCGGAACCGATCCCGATCGGCGTTTGCTTCTGCATACGCTCGATAAAATCACTCATGGTCACTTCGACCATTTCCTTCGACACGTTGTCGAGGCCGGACATCGCGGCGCCAATACTCTGCACCTCCCTCGGGCCCAGATGTTTCATCACTTCGACGGCCGTAGACTCACCTAATGTCATCAGAAATATCGCCGCCTTATCGGCCCCGTTTAGTCTCGATGCCCGAGTCATCGTTATTTAGTCTCCCACCCAACCACGTACGACCTGCGCGGTGATCTTGGGCTCCTTGTTGACATACTGACGAACGCCCTCGACGTCACGCGGCAGCTCCGGCCCTTTGATCATGGGACGGGCTTCTTCCGCCGACGCGCCGGGGGGAAGTGCGGCCGGATCCGCTCCGGGCGGCAGTGCGCCGAGCGTGCCGTCCGCGGCCATGGCAAAGCGTCCGCCAGCGGCTGGGCCGGAGCGGTTTAGCAGTGCTTTCATCGCTGGACGCAAGATGCCAAAGACGAGGAACAGGACAAAGACGGCGCCGAGCGCCTGTTTCACCACGCCCCACACCCACGGTTGCTTCCACACTGGTGGTTCCGGTAATGCCGCGGGTACTGACGGCACCATGAAATCGGTGCTCGTCAGGTTGACCGTATCGCCGCGCGCCGGATCAAACCCGATGGCTTCCTTCACCAGATTCGTCATCTTCTCAAGCTGCTGCGGCGAGTACCCCATCGCAGCCTCGGCCGCCTGTGGATCGGCGCCCGCCGGTACCTCGGCTCCCGCCGGGTTACGCAGGACAACCGCGACGGACAGACGCCTGATCGTACCGGTCGACGGCTTGGTATGACTGATGGTGCGGTCGAGTTCATAATTACGTGTGGTTTGCGATCGCGTCGAACCGGGTAATTTGCGCGCGGTGATTTCGCTCCCGTCCACGGCTACACCTGCCTCCGGCTCGAATTCCTCCGGTGCGATCGCTTCGCCCGGTGGTTCGTTTGATAGCGCGCCGGGCACTCCGCCACCGCCAACGCCAGTGCGCTGCTCTTCGAGCAGTCGTTCGCTGCGGACCGCGGGCAGGTCGGGATTGAAGCTTTCGCGAGTCTGCTCGGTCGAGGTGAAATCGAGATCGGCCGTGACCTGCGCGCGCACCCCATCGGGGCCGACAAAGGGCATGAGGATCACCTCGATACGCTCGATGTACGCGCGCTCGACTCGCTGCCGGTGCTCAAAGCGGCGGCCCGTCAAAACGACCTCTTCGTCACCGCCCTGGTCGGTGAGCAGATTGCCTTGCTGGTCGACAACCGTAACCTTTTTCGGTGACAGGTTAGGCACGCTCGCGGAGACTAGGTGCGTTATCGCGCCGACTTGGTGCGCCTCGAGTTTGCGCCCGGCATAGAGGTCGAGGATCACCGACGCCGTCGGTTCGCGCTGCGTGCGCGAGAACACCGTCTGGCGCGGCAGACCTAAATGCACGCGCGCCGCGCGGATATTATTGATCCGCGCGATGGAACGTGACAATTCGCCTTCCATCGCTCGCTGGTAGCGCGCGCGCTCGAGAAACTGGCTGGTGCCGAAGCCTTGATCTTCCTGCATGAGTTCAAAGCCCATGCCCGCGCTTTTCGGCAATCCTTCTGCCGCCAGCTTCAAGCGCGCATCATGGACGTGGGACGAGGCAACGAGTATCGCCCCCGAATCGGGATCGATGCGATGAGGTATGTCACCACCTTTCAAGGCATCAGCGATCCGCACGACATCGCCATTAGGAAGATCGGAGTAAAGCACCGAGTAGTTCGGCGTGCGCGCCCACATGACAACATAGACACCAAGCGCGACACTGGCCGCAATCCCAATCAATATCCCCGCCTGGCGCAGAATCGCGGCCAGCGAGTCCTGTTGGACAACAACAGCGGCAGCATCAGCCATAGTGGTTCAACCTGTATTTCATCTTCACCCCTCACCGGTACCGCACGCCCCGGCGCCCATCCTAAATTGGCATATTCATGATATCTTGGTAGGCCGTCACCAAACGATTGCGCACCTGACTGATCGCCTGAAACGAGACATCGGCCTTTTGCAGCGCGACCATCACCTCGGCGATATCGACATCTTTGTCCCCGCGCTCGAACGCCTGCGCGAGGTGCCCCGCACTCTGCTGAGTTTCATTGACCTGATCGAGCGCTCGGCTCATCAAGGTCTTAAAGTCTCCCGCACTGGACTCCGTCGCCATCGGCACTTCGAGAGATTGCGTCTGCGCCGCCATCGCGCGCATCTGCGCCAATACCGAGTTGATATCGATCTGACTCATGGTGATCTCTTCCTCCGGGTTGTAATTCGGTAGTGATGTTAAACGTTCATCGGCCCGGCACCGCTACACCATCGTCACGCATCCGCGCGATCTTGTAGCGTAGGGTCCGCGGACTGATCCCGAGTTTTTCCGAGGCGAATTTTCTACTGCCGCCACCTTGTGCGAGCGCCTCCAGGATCAACCGCCGCTCATGGTCTTTCAGATCATCGCCCAGCGAATCGGCATCCGGCACGCCATTCGCTTGGGACATGCTGATATCAAGATCTTCAAACACAAGGTCCGATACCTCGATCGTTGTGCCGTTATGGATGATCCAGGCACGCTGCATAACGTTGTCTAGTTCGCGGACGTTGCCCGGCCAACGGTATTCGATCAGGCGGGCAAGCGCGGCGTCGCTGATCTCCGGCGCCTGGCATCCCGCCGCCTGTGCGGCGCGCGCGAGCAGGGATCGGGCCAGCGGTGCGATGTCGCCGCGGCGTTCGCACAATGCCGGGACATGGAGCGGAAAGAC
>DAOWDI010000065.1 GCA_030639105.1 Gammaproteobacteria bacterium
CGTTTGACGACAAGTTTCAAGTCCACCTGGACAGTGGCGATGTTAGCAACCGATGTGCGGCCTACGAGCTGGTCAAAACCATGCGCGCCTCAATACTGGTTTTGGGCCCGTTGCTGGCGCGTTATGGCAAAGCCGAGGTTTCATTACCCGGTGGCTGCGCGATCGGCTCGCGGCCTGTGGATCAACATCTGAAGGGGCTTGCGGCGATGGGTGCCAATGTCGTGGTGGACGATGGCTATGTCATTGCCGACGACGGTGGCGGGCTCAAGGGTGCGCGCATCCTCATGGACGTCACAACTGTGGGCGGCACGCAAAATCTGATGATGGCCGCCTCCCTGGCACAAGGTACGACGTTGCTCGAAAATGCTGCGCGGGAGCCTGAAATTGTCGATCTCGCCGAATGCCTAATCGCCATGGGCGCCAGTATTTCAGGGCACGGCACCGATACGATTACGATCGAAGGAGTCGCTGAGTTGCACGGCGCCCGGCACCGGGTAATGCCCGACCGGGTGGAGACCGGTACCTACCTGATTGCGGCGGCGGCTACCGGTGGCGATGTATTGATCAAACACACGCGCCCGGAAACCCTGGATGCGGTGCTGATCAAACTTAGCGAAGCCGGCGCGGCGATCGATCAGGGGGCGGACTGGGTGGCGCTGACCATGCCCCAGGGCCGGCCGAAGGCCGTCGACATCCGCACCGCCCCGCACCCGGGCTTCCCGACGGATATGCAGGCCCAGTTCCTGGCCTTGAACGCGATCGCCGAAGGTACGTCGCGGGTCACGGAAACGATATTCGAGAATCGCTTCATGCATGTTCCGGAAATCAACAGGCTGGGCGCCAGCATTGCATTGGAGGGAACCAAGACGGCAGTGGTCGAAGGGGTTACAAGGCTGCATGGCGAACCGAACATGGAGGCGGATTTGCGCGCCTCGTTCAGTCTCGTCATTGCCGGTCTGGTCGCGGAGGGTGAAACGCTCATCGATCGGATCTACCACATCGACCGTGGCTATGAACGCATCGAGGAGAAGCTGGTGCAGCTCGGCGCGTCGGTCGAGCGAATTAGCGGTGGCAGGACGGATGCATGAGTGAACCCCTTACGATTGCGCTCAATCGAGGGCGGATCCTCGACGAGTTTCTGCCGCTGCTCGCCGCCAGCGGGATCGAACCCGACGAACCCATGGCGGATTCCCGGCGACTGGTGTTTGACTCCAAGTGTGGTCGGGCGCGGCTGGTGGTCATGCGCGGCGCCGACGTTCCGACGTACGTAGCATACGGCGCGGCTGACATCGGGATCACTGGCAAGGATACCTTGTTGGAGTCCGACGGGGATGGCCTCTACGACCGGATGGGTCTCGGGAGCGCTCGCTGCCGCATCAGTTCGGCGGCGCCCGTCGGCGCGGTGTTTCCCGCGGGTCGGTTGCGAATCGCGACTAAATTCGTAAATGTCGCGAAACGTTACTACGCCGAGCAAGGTCGTCAGGTGGAGGTCATCAGACTCTCGGGAGCTATGGAGATCGCGCCGCTCATGGGGCTTGCCGATCTGATTGTCGATATTGTCGACACCGGCAACACGCTGCGTGCGAATGGCCTCGAAGCACTCGACACCATTGCCCATATAAGTACCCGGGTGATCATCAATCGGGCGTCCTTGAAAATGCGTTTCGTTGAGGTCGAAGCATTGCTCGATAGCCTGCGAGCGGCTGTGGATGCTCGTGCAGGGCCGGATGGTGGAGCGTGACAGGGCTCAAACTTGCGAGGCTCGATAGCGCGGAGAAAGATTTTTCTCGGGTGCTCGACGCGCTGACCAGCTGGGACACTTCGGCCGACGACGAGGTAGCGAAGATCGCCGGGGATATTCTGAAGCGGGTGCAACGCGAGGGCGATGCGGCCCTGGTCGAGTTGACGGCGCAACTGGATGGCGTGCGCGCCGATTCGGTAGCCGATCTGGTGATCGAACCGGCGGAACTGAAGGCTAGCTTCGAGGCGTTACCGGCGTTGGAGCGGGATGCCTTGCAGGTCGCTGCCAAGCGTATCCGGACGTATCACGAGCGGCAGTCGAACGAGTCATTCATATTTGAGGATGAACATGGTAATCGGCTGGGTAGCCGGGTGCTGCCCCTCGAGCGGGTTGGCGTGTACGTGCCCGGTGGTCAGGCCGCCTACCCGTCGACGGTATTGATGACCGTCATTCCCGCACGCGTTGCGGGTGTCCGGGATGTGACCGTGATGGTTCCAACCCCCAATGGAGTGCGCAGTCAACTGGTGCTCGCCGCGCTCTACGTAGCTTCGGTAGACCGGGTGTACACGCTTGGCGGAGCGCAGGCGATCGGCGCGCTGGCGTACGGCACCGGGACGATCTCCAAGGTCGATAAAATTGTGGGTCCTGGAGGCGCGTTCGTTGCGGCAGCCAAACGCCTGGTGTTCGGGCCCGTGGGCATCGATGTCATCGCCGGGCCGAGCGAAATTCTGATCATTGCCGATGGCAGTAGCTCTCCGCGTTGGGCCGCGCTGGACCTGTTTTCCCAGGCCGAGCACGATGCCGCGGCTCAGGCCATGCTGCTGTCGCCTGATGCTGGGTTTCTGGACGCGGTGATGGCCGAGATGCAGGCGCTGATTGCGAACATGGATCGCGAGGCAATCATCAGGCGCTCGCTTGCGGACCGCGGGGCGTTGATTCGGACGCGTGACCTGGCCGAAGCGGTGGATATCAGCAACGGCATCGCGCCCGAGCATCTGGAACTGGCGGTAGCCGACCCGGATGCGCTGCTGGCGGC
>DAOWDI010000094.1 GCA_030639105.1 Gammaproteobacteria bacterium
CTCGAACTTGACCCCGGGCGCATCCAGTTGGTCGACGGGCAGCCGTCTCATTCCTTATTGCGGCGCCTGGATCCATTGTTGGCATGGCCCGCGCTCGAGCGGGCAACGCATTCGGTGTTTGATGACAAACGCACCAACATACGGCTTGCCATCGATCACCTGTGCGCGCAGGCGACCGCTAAGGCTATCAACATTCCACTTCCCGCGCTCGCCCCGTTTGGCCAGGTCATCGTCGAGGAGAATGTCTGTACCTTATGTATGGCCTGCCCGTCGTTGTGCCCGACCGGGGCGTTGCAGGCCGGCAGTGAGACACCGCGGCTGAGGTTTATCGAGGACAATTGTATCCAGTGCGGCCTGTGCCGGGATGGCTGCCCCGAGGCCGCGATTGACATCAAAGCTCGACTTTACCTCGACCCCGAAGCAAGGCGTCAGCCACGAACCTTGGTCGAAGACCAACCCTTTCTTTGTGTGCGCTGCGGTAGCGCATTCGGTACGCAGCGGATGATCGAGCGCATTACGGCGAAACTCAGCGACCACCCGATGTTTTCCGACGATGTCGCGCTGCACCGGTTAAAGATGTGTGAAAATTGTCGGGTCATCGAAATCTTTGAAGCGGACGGCGGTACCGGCCGATGAAGGAAGCAACGCCTGAGGATCGGACCCGTGCCGAGATCTATGTCCTTCTCGGTCGCCTACTCGGCACACCGGCCTGCGAGCAGATCCTGCAGATGCTCCGGGACCTCGTCGTGACACCGGACGGTAAGCAAATCACCGCGGCCTGGGAGAGGTTACAACTGGCGGCACGCGAGGCCCGGGCTGAAGACGTGGCGGCGGAGTTCAATGCGCTGTTCATCGGTCTCGGACGCGGCGAACTCGTACCGTATGGCTCACGCTACATGGCGGGCAACCTCATGGACCGGCCACTCGCGGCCGTGCGACAAGACCTCGCCGCATTGGGCATGGAACGCCGGGCGAATGTGCACGAACCGGAAGATCATATCGCCGCGCTGTGCGAGACTATGGCGGTGATCATTCCGCTGACCGGAGAGGTGCCATTCTCTCGGCAACGGGGTTTTTTCGAGAAACATCTGGAGCCCTGGGCAGGTTTGTTCTTTAACGACCTGCAATGCGCGAAAACGGCCAATTTTTATCGCGCGGTGGGGAACATCGGCGAGCAGTTTGTAGCGCTCGAGAGCGGCTACTTCCGGATGCCGGATTAGCGGCGATGGGTTTTGGGGAACGGATAAATACAACCTGAGACCGATCCTTGCAACGATTAACTTTTGGAGCAGGCTAATGGGTGACGTGGAAAAGGAACGGCGACAGTTTCTAAAGGGTGCGGCCGTCGGCACAGGCGGCATCGTGGTAGCGGCGATTGCGGATGCTACTACTGGTGCTCAAGCAGACACCACCGCGCCAGTACCGCGCACAGGCTACCGCATGACACGCCATATCCGCGATTATTACAATAAAGCGCGCTTCTGAGAACTTGGATGCGGCGGCCGTGCCGTCTGCGCTGGAAATGAACCCGCACGCGCAGGCGGATCGTAAAATCGCTGAGTTGGGGTTCACCACCCCGATCAGTTAGCATCCGCGGAGGTTGAGTTATGAAGCTCACCAGAAAACAGGACAAACCACAAACCACCGGCGCCCTCGCCGGTATGAGTGTCGACCGGCGGACATTTCTACACCGCAACGGTATCACGGCGGTGGGTCTTGCGGGCGCATCGCTGCTGCAGCCCGCGATGATGAGAAAAGCCCGCGCGGTGAGCACCCCGGCGGCGGCCACCGTCGAGATCCGAAAGAGTATCTGTACCCATTGTTCGGTCGGCTGCGGCGTTATCGCCGAAGTGGAGAATGGCGTGTGGACGGGTCAGGAACCGGCGATGGAACATCCCATCAATATGGGTGCGCATTGCGCGAAAGGGGCGGCGCTCAGAGAGCACGGGCACGGTGAACGGCGCCTCAAATATCCGACCAAACTCGTTGACGGTAAATGGATGCGCGTCTCCTGGGACCAGGCGATCGATGAAAGCGGCGATCAGATGCTCGCGATCCGCGAGCGCTCGGGGCCTGATTCGGTTTATTGGCTCGGATCGGCGAAGTTCAACAACGAGCAGGCCTATCTATTTCGCAAATTCGCCGCGTTGTGGGGAACGAACAACGTCGACCATCAAGCACGGATCTGCCATTCCACGACGGTCGCCGGTGTCGCCAACACCTGGGGCTACGGCGCGATGACGAATTCCTACAACGACATCCACAATGCGCAAGCCATGTTGATCATCGGCGGCAATCCCAGCGAGGCCCATCCAGTGGCCATGCTGCATATCTTCCGCGCTAAGGAGCGCAACAATGCACCGTTGATCGTCATCGATCCCCGCTTCACCCGTACCGCCGCACATGCCGATCTCTATCTCCGTTTGCGTCCGGGGACTGATGTCCCCTTGATCTGGGGCATGCTGTGGCACGTCTTCGAGAACGGCTGGGAAGACAAGGAATATATCCGTCAGCGCGTCTACGGCATGGACGAGGTGCGCGAAGAAATAGCCCGCTGGACGCCAGACGAGGTGGAACGGGTAACTGGGGTACGCGAAGAACTCGTCAGAGAAGCCGCCAAGCTCATGGCCGAGAATCGCCCGAGTACCTTCATCTGGTGTATGGGCGGCACCCAGCATACAACCGGAAACAATAACACCCGCGCCTATTGCATCTTCCAGCTTGCACTCGGCAACGTCGGCGTCGCCGGCGGCGGCACGAACATCTTTCGCGGCCATGACAACGTGCAGGGCGCAACCGATCTCGGTGTGCTGTGTCATACGCTGCCCGGTTATTACGGCCTGTCCGAGGGGGCCTGGCGACACTGGAGCGCCGTGTGGGATCTGGACTACGAGTGGGTCAAGGGGCGCTTTGATCAAGGCGCCTATGAGAAATCGGGCGGGACGAAGGTCCCACCTATGAACACCAAAGGGATCCCCGTGTCGCGCTGGATCGACGGCGTCACGGAGGACCGCAAACGGATCGCGCAACGCGATAAACTCGCGGCCATGGTGTTCTGGGGCCATGCCTCGAACAGCCAGACGCGCGGGCCAGAAATGAAGGAGGCGATGGAGGCGCTCGATCTGCTGGTCGTCATCGATCCCTATCCGACGGTAACGGCCGTCATGCATGATCGGACGGACGGAGTATATCTGTTGCCGGCGTCTACTCAGTTTGAGACCTATGGCTCGGTAACCGCATCCAATCGTTCAATCCAATGGCGCGAAAAGGTCATCGACCCCCTATTCGAATCGCTACCCGACCACGTCATACTGCACAAGATTGCCCGCAAACTCGGTATTGCCGAGGCCCTGACCAAACACATTGCCGTGGTCGACGGCGAG
>DAOWDI010000068.1 GCA_030639105.1 Gammaproteobacteria bacterium
CCGGCGCCTATCATTCTCTGTTCCTTTAAAAATAACTGCATGCCGTTGTGGCACGGTCTTTGCTGCTTCCATTGATAAGGCGCGCGTGGGCCGCGACCAAGAGCAAGTTTCAGGACAGGTATGAAATATTTCCGTGAACAATCGTGCCGAATTACCATTCAACTTGAATTGATCACGCCATTGTCAATCGCAAATACAAACGTTTGGCATAACCGAGTTGGATCGTCCCTCCCAGAAATGACCCGTACAGCTACCAGAACGCGCGGCATACACAACGGGAAATACAACGTTATACGGAGTCGGATAACAACATTAATGTAGCGTGGGCTTTTGTCATGACTCGTCCTCCCTGACAAGCATGGTCGAAATCTTCAGGATAAAATAGTGAGTTCACTTTAAATCTCCAGCGTAATCCACCGCCTTTGGCGGTGAGACTCGCAGAGGCTCCGCCGATCCGGCGGGCAAATTATGTAGTAAATGTCCTTCTTCCAATGCTTATATCAGAGCTTGATAGTATTCGCATTTCGCGACCTGACCCAATAGGTGACCCTGGATGCGCCATCCTTGGGCTGGCGGCGTGGGACAAACTCTGCTCGGGGATGCGTTGTCAGCACAGATCCATGATCTCGACGCGGGTTGGATTAGCCAGCGCCCTCGATCGTAAAACGCAGCAAAGCGTGGTCGGAGAAACGCCGGATCCATTCTCCTTTCTCGGTATCCGTAGCCAGCTCTGGCCAACCCTTGACCTCAACCGTTTGCCCGTGAGGCAGCATCGCCAGGTTCACTCGCGAGGCGGCGATGACATGGTCGATGTCCGATGGCGGATCGGAGCTACCCGGCCCGTTCCAAAAAGTGGCGTCCGCGGTCTTCTCAAGTAGTACAAGTTCGTCGAAGCGCGATTCGTACATATTTCGGACCCGAGTGATCTCTTCGTCAATGCTGATGTCGCGGCGCGAGAACGAGAGATTCATCCCGACATTGTTCAGATCGCCCGCGACAATGAAATTTGCGCGATCCGTCACCGCGGCGGTATCGAGGGATTTACGTAGACTGCGAACCTTATCGTGTTGATAGGAACGGACACCGAAATCGATTGCGGCATCGGCAGCCTTCAAATGGAGGAACAGCATCGGGTAGACCTGTTCCTGATGAGGCACGGTTACCAAAACGCCCGGGCGCAACGGCCCCGTGAATCCACGCGAGAATTCTACGCGCTGCGTCACGAAGGCGGGCACGCGAAATCCGACGAGGATCTGTTGTGTGCCCGGACCCTCTGTGATTTGCCAGGAATAATCCGGGAATGCGTTCGTAACCTTCTGGAAAACCTGAGATCCATTCACTTCATAAATGGCGAAGATATCAGCCTGAATCTCGGATTGAGCGAGGAAGTCGAAGACATCGTCGATCCGCCTGGCAACTTGTGCATGCGTCCCGCCTGGTCTTCTCGAGCCAAAGAACTCGACGTTCCATGAACATACGCTAAATGCCATGTTATCTCCTGCAAAACCGATTTCTCTATTAGTATGGCACTCAGATGGATTTGGCGTCCATCGTCAAGGACCTGTGGATGTGCCCTGGTCAAGCTTTTTCGCACACCCCAGTTAAGCAACATCTTTCGTTCACCAAATCGGCGGTATCAAAGAATTCCCACAAGCGGAACTGCTTGTGAGTCGTGCCGAGTGGCAACAAATATCATTGCCACACCCGGAACGCGCCTGGATCTTGCGCGAATATATCGAATTACCGGGCGCGAACTGGCGACAGATAGGATTTACGTCGACTGATGACCCTTTGTTCGTACCCTTCGGTGGATCGTTGCCGATGGCAGTTGGCCTTATGCAGGCATGACCGCCATCACGGTCGCTCGGGGCAGGTCTTTCGATAGTGCTCTTCGCCCAGGTATTGCCGCCACTCTTCCATGCTGAGATTGCGGGTTATGCGTTGGCAGGCCTCTGCCAACGGGTCGTTGATCGGCAGAGCCCATATTCGGGCACGGCCGTTATCGCTGGCAGCGACGACATACTCGCCATCCGGGCTAAACAGCACGGCGGTGATATTGCCCGAATTATTCAGGCGCGCAAGCTCTTCACCACCGGGCACTGTCCAGACCCGCGCCGTTCCGTCCTGGCTCCCGGTGACGAGATAAGCGCCATCCACGCTGAATGTGGCCGTGATCACCCTCTCCTGGTGATATACGTGAAATAGCTCGTCGCCGCCCGGTAGAGCCCATAGCCGGGCCGTTCTATCTGTACCGGTCGATACCAGATACTTCCCGTCCGGGCTGAAGGCTACACTTTCCAGTGCACCCCCATCATGTTCCATATGCCTGACCTCTTTCATCGTGGACATGTCCCACAGGTGGGCGCTGCTGTCGTTGTAGGAAGCAGGAGCGGTGGCCAGGTACTTGCCATCTGGGCTGAAGGCGACATCCGCCGCTTTGCCCTGGCCGAACGTCGCAATTAGCGCCGCACTTTTGGTATCCCAGAGGCGCACAGTAGATTCTTTCTCTACTCCACTATAGGCGTCCCCATCCACCGTGACCAAATGCCTCCCCGAGGGACTAAACACCACTCTCTCCACCCTCGGCAGTGGGTGTTTCATGCGCTGCACTTCCTGTCCATCGGTTACATCCCAGATATGAGCATAGCCATCGAAGCCGGCACCGACGAGACGGCTCCCGTCCGGGCTGAAGTCCAGATCCCATACGCTTTTCATCTTCGCCATTCGGGATCGTTCCTCGCCACTGGACACGTTCCAGAGCCGGACCGTTCCGTCCCCACTCCCTGTCGCCAGAGTTTGACCATCAGGGCTGAAGGCGACGGCCCTAACCTCACTTTCATGGCGGAGGCGCTGGATCTCCTGCCAGTTTGTTGTTTCCCAGATGCATGCCGTATCCTTGCGGTTGGCAGCGGCTAGATATTTTCCATCCGGGGACATGGCCAGGGCGGAGGAGCTATATCCTTCATAGTCCATTTCCATGATGGGCCGGGTGAGCAGGACCAAGCCATCTCGCAGCGCCTTCTCTCCGTCCGCCGACGGCCGGCGCCGCATGGCCTCGACCGCCAGCAGGACGCTGCGCTGCAATAGCTTTTCTCCGCCCTTATCCTCCAGCAGATACCACCAGTAATCGTGTCCTTCAACATACCGCTTGAGCAGTTGTTGTCTGGTTTCAATGGCGCCTCGCACCAGATCGGTTACCAAGGCGATCTCGGCCCGTTCCTGCTGCTGCTGATAGATCAGCCCGCCTGTTGCCCCGCCGATAAGGGCCAGTACCAGCATAGCCCACAACACGCGCTGCCCTGGCACCAGATGTCGACCAGCGCCAGTCTTTGGCGGAGGACTAAGTTCATTCGTGATCCTATCTTCCAACCCGGGCTGTACGGCTATTAGATTCGCGATATCGTGCGCCAGCTGTTCAAATTGTGGAGATTCGACGGTACCCTCCCAGCCGGCAAAGTCCGCCGTCTGCAGCTGGCGAAATACCAGGGGGGACCTGACATCGTCGATCACGATTGGCACCAGTTTCCCATGCCGGCGCGCCTCGCTGGCCTCGGCCAGCACCCAGTCTGAGATCACGGAATGCTGGGACCAGACAACGATGACGCAGCGGGCACTACCCAGCGCCGCCTCAATTACCTGCGAAAACTTCTCGCCGGTGCGGATCGCAGAATCCCACCATACGGACCAGCCCCGTGTCCGTAGCGCTGACGCCAGGCTACTGACCAGCTCACAGTCTTCGCGGGCGTAACTGATAAAGACATCACTCATTCAGGCTCCTTCTTCGACCACTCCGCCATCCAGGGATGTTCTCCACCGAGATGGCCGCCGCACAATCCTCGATAAAACGGCTACGCTCCTGCTTGCAGGCTGCCAGCAGGCAAGCCCACGTAGCTAAGCAGGGGCCGCATCGGCCCAACGTAGGTATGCATTTGCCTCATAGTAACTGAAAGATTAGAAAACCGTGGGCTGTCCCCGGGAGTGATCCTTATGCCCATGGATTGATAAGCATCGCTCTGGCCAACCTCATTGAATATCTGTCGATGTTGTATCCCAATGGCACGATCGACGTCCATGACCTAGCTGAAAAATACATACCGGTAGCGGGGTGTACCACCTTGGCTGAAAAGATGCGCAAGTTGGGCCTGCAGCGTCAGGACGGCGTGTCGGGTCTTTGACGGACGGACGCCGCCAGCCCGACGCACGTTATTCCCTGTACCTTAAAAAACAACAACATGCCGTTGTGGCATGGTCTTTGCTGTTGCCATTGATGAGGCGCACGCCTATGGGCGGTGATTAAGAGAAAAATTGGGGCGCATATGAGAGCAAAGGAACTTTCGCGGTCGATGCATTTGGAGGCCGCATTTGCGGACTTCGAGGTGGCATCGACCAGGCTCGCGTCTTTCTATAACAACCTCGAGGAACAGGTTGCGCGGTTGACCGAAGAGCTCAAGAGGTCGCGCGCGGCCGAAGTGCGGCAACTACGGGAGAAGGAAATCGTCGCGGGACGGTTGGGCAGCCTGCTCGAAGCACTACCCGCCGGCGTTGTTGTCCTCGACGGTGCGGGCTGCATCGCGGAATTCAATCCGGCGGCCCAAGACCTGCTCGGCCCCCTGGCGTCCGGTGACCAGTGGATCGAGATCGTAAGCACGGCCTTCCGGCCGCAATGGGACGATGGACATGACATTACGCTCAAAGACGGCCGTAGAGTCAATATCGAAACTGCGGCACTGAGTGGTGAGCCGGGTCAGATCGTGCTGCTCAAAGACGTTACCGAGACGCGCCGGCTGCAGGAACGCTTGAACCATCATCGCCGTCTTTCGGCCAAGACGGAACTCGCAGCCGCGCTCGCGCATCAGATCCGCACGCCGCTTGCCACCGCCATGCTGCATACCTCCAACCTGTCGAGCCGATCCTGTGGTGAGGCGGCGCACCAACGCACCGCGGAACGCGCGATGGATGCGATGCGCCAGCTCGAACGTCTCGTTGAGGACATGCTGACGTTCGCGCGCGGCGGGACGCTTGAGATGGCAGCGTTTGATCTATCGCGTTTGCTCGAACGCCTCGTCGCGAGCGTGGCGGCCAACACGCAAGGCGGTGAGTTTCAATTTGCGCAGGTAGGCGCCGTGCCCGCCATTCGGCTCTTCGGTAATACGGATGCGCTGTTCAGTATGATGCTCAACTTGGTCAATAATGCGCATGCCGCGACGAAAGACGGCGGCAGCATGCGGGTTTGGGTGGACCTCGAGGGGCAACTGGCGCGGGTGTATTTCGAAGACGACGGCCCGGGGATCGCCGAGCGGGATCGCGAGCATATTTTCGAACCCTTCTTTACCACCACGAGCAGCGGTACAGGGTTGGGGCTCGCGGTCGCCCGTTCGATCGCCCGTGCTCACGGCGGTGAGCTTGAGTTGGATGCCGGGTTTGACACCGGCGCACGGTTCATCCTGACCCTGCCGTATGTACAAACATCCCCTGTCGCTGGGCGTATTATCGATAACGCCGGCGCCGTCGGTGATGAACGTACGACGATGAGCGCGACATGAACACGAACTCCGATACCAATATCTTGATCGTCGAAGACGATGATGCACTACGCGAGGCCTTGTGCGAGACGGCTCAGATCGCCGGCTACACGGCGCTGCCAGCGGCGCATGGTAACGCGGCGTTGAATATCCTGTCAGACACCAACATCGATCTGGTGATCAGCGATATCAAGATGAAGGGGATGGACGGGATCGCGTTCATGGAGAAGGTTCGGGTGAAGACGCCGAACCAGCGCTTCATCTTGATTACGGGCTACCCCAC
>DAOWDI010000169.1 GCA_030639105.1 Gammaproteobacteria bacterium
GCCCTTCTCTGCTACCAACTCGGTACAAGATTAATCACTACTTGAATAATTCTCGGTGACGCCGCATCGACTCGTGATGCAGCCCCATCACACCCGCGCTCGGCACAACATTAAACGCTATACTATGCGGTCTAGCATGGTTATGAACTGCAGCGAGGAGTTATACCAAGATGTTTCAGGTGACGGACGACGTCAGGATCGATGGTCTCAGACCACTGATCCCGCCGGCGATTCTCATGGAAGAAATGCCGATAACCGAACACGCGTCAAATACGATTGTACAAGCGCGCGCCATCACGGATGGTATCGTTCAGGGTACCGACGACCGTCTGCTCGTGATCGTCGGACCGTGCTCCATCCATGATACCAAAGCCGCACTCGAATATGCCGACCGATTACAGACCGCCGCCGATCGGCTGAGCAACGACCTTCTGTTGGTCATGCGGGTCTATTTCGAAAAGCCGCGCACCACGGTCGGCTGGAAGGGTTTGATCAATGATCCACATCTCGACGGAAGTTTCGATATCAATAACGGCTTACGTGCGGCCCGTCGATTGCTGCTGGACCTCGCGCAACGAGGGTTACCCGTGGGATCGGAGTTTCTCGACGTGATCACCCCCCAGTTTATCGCCGATTTGATCGCGTGGGGCGCCATCGGCGCGCGAACGACCGAAAGTCAGATCCACCGTGAACTTGCATCGGGATTGTCGATGCCAGTCGGATTCAAGAACGGTACGGACGGCAACGTTCAAATCGCCATCGACGCGATCGGCGCGGCGCGCCATGCGCATCATTTCTTGTCGGTCACGAAACAGGGGATCTCCGCCATCGTCAATACCACCGGTAACGGCACCTGCCATTTGATCCTGCGCGGTTCGAACGCCGGACCTAATTACGACGATGCCTCAGTTTGCGCAGCGCAGCAGAAGCTTGCGGCAGCCGGCGTAAATGACCACGTCATGATCGACTGCAGCCATGGAAACAGCCTTAAAGACTACACCAGGCAGCCGGCCGTTGCGGGTAATATCTGTCGCCAGATCGCGGGCGGATCGCGGGCAATCATGGGCGTCATGATCGAAAGCCACCTCAAGGCAGGCAAGCAGGACCACCACGACGACACACCGCTTATCTACGGGCAAAGCATTACCGATGGATGTCTCGACTGGGCATCCACGGAACCGGTACTCAACGAACTCGCTTCGGCCGTTAGCGAACGCCGCGGTGTCAACCGGTAAACCGGTTTTCGAATCTATCCCGGCGCTGCCGGGGCGGTAGTTTTCCCCGCGTAGTCGTCTTCGCATTGCGACAAGTTAGAGCTACGCCAAATTCGCCAGGCTCACGAGCGTCGCCGCCCATAGCACCACGCTGCTAATATACTGCGCAGGAACCGATACCGGCCATGGTCCCAACGCCGGCGCGCAAACCGGCAAGCCCAAAAAACTTGCCAATCGAACGCAGTACAACGACGCCGGCCTCTCGACTGTAGGGGATCAAACTGAATTCTGGCGTTGCATCCATGAACGCCTCGTCGACGATCAGCCAGCCGCTACGCGCCGCCACTGGTGAGCGTGTTCCGCGTAACCGGGAGAAGGTATTGCGACCCGGCAAGTGCGACGAAGCCTGGACAGCAGCTCAATCAAAGCTTGTGTCCCCGGACCCACTCCGTTTGAAACATTGCTACCTTGCACCACGGCGGTCGTCTATCGTCGTGCCCGCGTTGCTTTTGTGACGCGCTCGGTCGAGATATTCGCATAACATCAGTGCGCCTTCGAGGATGCGTGGGGTATGCCGCTGCAGTAAATCTGGCGGCACGAAATAGAGTTTGTCTTCGCGCACGGCTTTAATCGACGGCCAGTCTTTCCAATCATCAAGCCATTCGGGCCTGGACTCACCCATGCCACTGGCGACGATCACTTCCGGATCGAGACGTACGACAGACTCCACGCTAACACGTGGCGCTAACGGTATTGCCTCCGCGAATACATTACGACCGCCGCACAAGCGAATGATATCGGAGATAAGGTGTTGCCCGTTAAGCGTAGTCAGCGGTTCGTTCCAAACCTGGTAGAACACGAGCACGGGCCGGCGCCCGCGATAACGCTGTTGCAACTGTCCGTATGTTGACAAGAACGCCAGCGCTGCCTCTTCTCCCGCGTCATCGCGCCCCGCGAGTTGGCCGAACACGCGCAGCGCGTGGGCGACATCAGGTAAGGTCTGGGGTTCATTCACATAAACCGTAAGCCCCAATTGCCGCAGACGTGAAATGATCTCCGGCCCGTTCCCGCTGCGCCATGCAATGACGAGATCCGGTTTTAACGCAATGAGCGCTTCCTGACTGATGGATTTATAGCTGCCGACTTGCGCAACCTCTTGTGCAGCGGCAGGAAAGTCACTGTAGCTAACGACACCGACGACATTTTCTCCCGCACCGGCGGCGTACAGTAATTCTGTCACATGTGGCGCCAAACTGGCGATACGCGATGCTGGCTTTTCCAACCGCACGTGAAACCCAGCATCGTCAACAACATTGATATCCGCATTGCTGACGCCGTGTGTCATAAGTACCAGCAGCACTACGAGTAACAGCCACGCAACAACGCCACCCGGCCGTAGTTCGTGGGGGCCACAATCATCGCGGCGTAAAGCCCGCTCTAGGAGCCCGTCAGACTTAGGACCTTCTACTGCGGAAAAGCCGAATTTGGCCATTTTTTGTCCTCTTTTTCGTTAAATAGAATGACTATTCGCCTCAAAAGAGGACAAAAACTGACTCAAATCGGACTTCCGCTCGCGACGAACACCTAAGTCCGACAGGCTCCTAGCCGCCGCACAATCGAGCCAAAGGCAACGATAGGGTGGAAGCGGAGCACTTCGCCGATCCGGTGGTCGAGGAGTAACGCGGCAACGATACCTGCGAGCAGCACCGGACTAGACACAATAAGCGACCACGATTATCAGTACGGTTAGTTCGCTGAGTTCGATCAGTGCGCCGGCACAATCACCAGTAAACCCTTGGAGGCGGCTCAGCATCGCACAACGCAAGACAAACCACATCACCGCCAAAGCGCACGCAAGCAAACTCGCTAATTGCCACGGCAAAGCGACAAAGCAAAGCAACCAGGTGCCGGCAAACACCTGGAAGACGCGTCGCCGCGGTATGTGCTCGAACATGGACGCGCCAATGCCGTTCTCCGCGGTATACGGCGTCACCAGAAACAGCGCTAACGCCTGTGTCCGCGCCAATATCGGTACGGCGCACAAATAGACCAGTAAATCGTGTTCGAGCAGCGGAGAAACAGTGCCCCAGCGGAGGCCGATCGCACACACGAGTGCGACCACTCCCATCACGCCGCAGCTTGGGTCTTTGAGTATGCGCAATGTTGTCGCGCGCTGATCCTGCTGACCGTGCGCACCTACCCACGCATCGGCGCAATCACCGAGGCCATCGAGATGCATCGCACCGGTGACGACGATCCATGTAATCACGGTAACGGCCGCCGCGGTTGGCGACGGCAGCAGTGCCAAGGAAATCGATGCGACAACCGTGACCAGCAAACCGATGACCAGACCAACTACCGGGTACCACAACAACGAACGACCGTATGCCTCAACCTCGAAGGTAGCACTGCCGCGCAGTGGTATGCGGGTTAAGAACGCCAAGGCTAGTCGAAAGCTATTCACGTGCGGTGTTGGTTGCGTGTGATATGAGCAGCGGATGACACTGATCTGCGTGATCATGCAACTGAATACGGGTGATGCTCGCATACGGTACGGCCCAGCGTCCGAGCGACGATAGCGGTAGATCCAACCACAGCGATAGCAACAAGCGGATCGTGCCGCCGTGGACAACCAGTAACACCCGTTGACCGGATAGTTTGTCACAGTGAGTCTCCCAACCGCGCGCGACTCGCTCGCGCGCCGCACTGATGGACTCACCCGCCGGTGGCGTCACCGAGCTTGGATCGCGCATGAATTGGGCGGCTGTTGTTGGATCGTCGCGCCACACCTGAGCCACCGGTTGACCTTCCCAAGCACCAAAGTCAATTTCACGGAAATCTTCAACAACGCATACCGGTACGCCTAGTTTAGCGGCGAGATGGGTTGCGAAGGCAGCGCAACGGTTTAGTGGTGAGCAGAGGATCCGTTGCCACGGCGGCATCAGTTCAACGGCGTCGAGCATTTCCCGCCAACCAGACAGGGTTAACTCGACGTCGCTCAATCCGCGATATATTTCTCCGCCTTTGCAGTGCCCATGGCGCAACATGTCGACCTCGGTCATCGTCATTGCGGATCGCCTTGTGGCGCGATGTTTGTGCTTTCAAATGTCGCCATTTCGTTGTGCAATAAGCAGGCGGAGCGCAATAGCCCCAGGGCCAGCGCGGCACCGCTGCCTTCGCCGAGACGAAGATCAAATTCGAGTAGCGGGGTTGCATCTAAGTCGGCCAATAAGTATCGATGCCCTGGCTCCGCCGATAAGTGCGAAAACAACAACCAGGGTCTAAGTGCTGCATTCAGGCGGCACGCAGCAGTTGCTGCCGCGGTCGCGACATAGCCGTCGACCAGGCTTGGTACACCACGCATTGCCGAGCCGATGTAGGCCCCGGCTAAGGCCGCTATTTCAATCCCGCCGACACGGCGCAGCGTCTCCAGCGGGTCGTCGAAGTATTGCCGGTGCAAGCTTAGCGCGCGCTCAACGACGGCGCGTTTGTGGCCCAATGCCGCTTCAGCGATACCCGTGCCTCGCCCAACAGTCTTGCTCGGGTCCAACTGTAAGTATGCACTTGCGAGCGCCGCCGCCGAGGTGGTGTTCGCGATCCCCATCTCACCTCCGACAAATAAGTGCGCGGTTGTCCTAACCTCGGCTGCACCGATCGAAAGTGCATGCTCCACCGCGGATCTGCTCAACGCCGGTACTTCGCACATGTTATCGCTGCCGGGCGCGACCAAGGCGTCAACGATGCTCGGATGCTGTATTTGATCGGCAACAACACCGACGTTGACCACGGCAAAATCCGCTTGATATTGCCTTGCCAACACATTGATTGCGGCGCCGCCGGCGGCAAAATTGTGCAACATCGCCGCGGTTACTGCTTGCGGGAAGGCCGATACCCCTTCGCGGGCGACCCCATGATCCGCGGCAAACACCCGGATCACTATCTGATCGAGGATCGGCCGCTCGCGCCCCTGCCAACCGGCGAACGTGACCGCTAAACTCTCCAACTTGCCGAGCGACCCGGGCGGTTTCGTGAGCACCGACTGGCGTCGCAGGGCAGCTTCACGAGCCACCGTGGACGGCGGCGCGATCGGTTGCGACCACCAAGTCACGGTATGTTCCCGGCGGGGATCGGTTTGATCACCAATGGGATCCCGGCAACCATCAACGTCACCCGCGCGCAACGTGCGGCGAGTTCTTGATGAAAAAACCCACTTTCGTCGATGAACCGGCGACTCAAATCACCCATCGGGATGATCCCCATGCCGGTTTCGTTACTGATGAATATCAAGTGCCCCTTAAGCCCATCGAAAACATCGAGCAGGGCCCGTTTTTGTGCAGCCCACGTTTGTGCGAGCAAGCAATTCGTGATCCACAACGTGAGGCAGTCCACCACGATAACGCTGTCGTCATGACTAACGGACAGGAGTACGTTTGCAAGTTCTTGCGATTCCTCGACGACCTGCCAGCGAGCGCCTCGCGCCGCCCGATGCGCGGCGATGCGAAAACGCATCTCGTCGTCGCCGGCTTGTGCGGTAGCGACATAATGCAGCGACAAGCCACTTTGCTCCGCACGCGTCAGGGCAAAATGGCTTTTGCCGGATCGCGCGCCACCTAGGATCAGTTCCTTCATGTGAACTTGCGTACACTCATAGTATTGCCATCGGCGCGCCGCTACGCGGATGCTCGGCGATTAACGCATCGACATCGAATACCTCGCGAATAATCGGCGGTGTCATGACATCTTCGGGGCTGCCGGATGCGATAACGTGACCATCCTTCAACATTATCATATGGTCAGCCAGTTTGGCGGCGAGATTCAGATCGTGCAGTACGACCAATCCGCCAACACCGTCGCGCGCGAATTGCCGCAGGATGTCGAACATCATCTGTTGATGCGCAAGATCGAATGACGCGGTCGGCTCATCGAGTAGTAAATAGCGCGGCCCAAATGCCGATGGCTCCCAAACCTGGGCGAGGATGCGTGCAAGTTGCACGCGCTGCTTTTCGCCGCCGGACAGTTCCGTATACAAGCGACTCGCGAGATGGCTGGCATCAACCCGCGAGAGTGCCGCGCGCGAGATTGCAAGACGTCTGCGTTCCCAGGGCTACGCGGCCTACTGGGTAGGCGGGTGCGTACGCGATGCCTTGCTCGGCCTTGACCCCCACGACATCGATATCGCTACCGACGCGCCGCCCGAGAGTGTTCGCGCGCTCTTCCCTCGCACTGCCGCAGTCGGCGTGCACTTCGGCGTCGTTCTCGTCATTCAGGACGATATACCAACAGAGGTCGCCACCTTCCGCACGGACGGCGATTACCTGGACGGACGGC
>DAOWDI010000194.1 GCA_030639105.1 Gammaproteobacteria bacterium
CGCGCAGTTTTTCCGGTGATAAGAATCAACTCGTGCCGCTGTTGAAGGCCGCGGTCGAACACGGAGGCACCGCCTTTATCGACGTCATCAGCCCCTGTGTCGCATTCAATAACCATGCGGGATCGACAAGAAGCTACAATTATGTGCGCGAACACAACGAGGTGTTGAACCGGCTCGACTTCGTGCCGCGGCGCGAGGCTATCATGGCCGACTACGACGCGGGTGATGCTGAAGACATCGTCCAGCCTGATGGCTCGGTGCTGCGCCTGCGAAAGCTTAACCAAGACTACGACCCCCACGACCGCATTGCGGCGATGAACTTTCTCCAGGCACGCGCAGCCGAGGGCGAAATCGTGACCGGTCTAATCTATATCGACCTCGACGCGGCGGATTTACATAACCACCTGAATACCGTTGACATTCCGCTCAACACCCTCGGCGAAGAAGAGCTGTGCCCCGGTGCGGCGGCGCTGGAAGCACTCAACGCTGCGTTGCGCTGATTGCGGTATCGGCCGCTTCCGCGGTTTTGGGGATCCGGGTAGTTCGGCCCGCCGGTCGAGCAAACATGCAAGATGCGATATGGTTCGTCTACCCTAATGCGAGTGGACCGGAGATAATGAATCAAACAAGAACATCGCTCTTGCCAGCGGCCTGTGTATGGTTGTTTTTGCTGATAAATGGCGTTGCGTGTGCTGAAGACGCGGTTGGCACGACGGCCCTGCCGGATCCACTACCGATCCCCGATACGCTGAAATCACCGCGGGCGACCATGGAAACCTTCCTCGACGCGATGAAAGCGATCCGTGAAGGCAACGACCAACAGATTGAACAGGCCATCACGACGCTCGATCTGTCGGCGGTGAACCCGCTGGTGCGTACGGAAAAAGGCCGCGATCTCGCATGGACCTTACAGGAAGTCATCGACCGCACGCGCATCCCGGACACGAAGCGCTTCTCCACGCGCACGCAAGGCAAGCCGTTCGTCTTCCACTCCTATGAAAACGGTAAGGTGGAGATCGTCTTCAAAGAGCACCAAGGCTGGCGCTTCTCCACAGCCACCGTCACCGCGCTGCCGGCGATTCTCGATGAGCTATCGGAGAAGGACAAGGTCGAAGGGGTCGATCAGTCCGCAGTCACGCGCCTGCCCATGCAGCTGCGCCTGCGCTCCATGATCCCGGCTGGGTGGAAAGAACAGAGTTTCATCCTCGAACACTGGCAGTGGCTCGGTATCTTCGTCGTCGTACTGGCCGGTATCGTCCTCGACAAGCTCGTTTCGCTGCTGCTGAGCTTGATCGTCAGGATCTGGCGCACGCATTTCGCCGAGGGTGCCTTTCGCAAGATATCCGGTTCGATCTTAAGGCCGCTCGGCCTCATGGCCATGGCCTTCGCCTGGTGGGCGGGACTGAACATACTCGGCCTGCCCGCTGAGGTCCTGGTTATTCTATTGGTGTCGGTCAAATTCCTCGCCTGCCTGTCAACCGTATGGGGCGCCTACCGGTTGGTCGACCTTATCGGTGCGTTTCTCAAAGATGCGGCTGTCAAGACATCGAGTAAGCTTGATGACGCGCTGGTGCCCTTGGTGACGAAGACCATGAAGGTATTCGTCACGGTGATGGGGATCGTGTTCATCGCGGATAACCTCGACATCGACGTGACCAGTCTGCTGGCGGGACTCGGTCTTGGCGGCCTCGCCTTCGCGCTTGCGGCGAAAGACGTTGCGGGTAATTTGTTCGGCTCGGTCACGGTGCTGCTCGATCAGACGTTCCACGTCGGCGACTGGGTCATTATCGGTGACGTTGAGGGGTCGGTCGAACATATAGGTTTTCGCAGTACACGCATCCGCACGTTCTACAATTCACAGGTCTCGGTGCCGAACTCTACGTTGATTACGGCAAATGTCGACAATATGGGGGCACGTACCTATCGCCGCTTGAGTTGCAAGTTGTCGATTGCCTATGACACGCCACCCGATCGCATCGAGGCATTCTGCGAGGGGATCCGCGAACTGGTGCGTCAGCATCCCTATATGCGCAAGGACTACTACCACGTGTATCTCAATGAATTCAGCGCCGCCGCGCTCGAGATCCTGGTCTACGTCTTCTGGAAGACGCCGGAATGGGGTACCGAACTGCGCGAACGGCATCGTTTTCTGATCGACTGTCTGCGGATCGCCCGGCGCCTCGGCGTAGAGTACGCCTACCCGACGCAAACCCTATATATCAAACAAGCGGAAACCGGGTTGCTAGAGCCCGAACCGGGAGAATTCGCCGCGGAGAAATCTCAGCAAGAAGCCTTTGCCGTCGGCCGTAAACAGGCGCAGTCGATTGTTGCGGCGACGACGGGGCTCGGGGTAATACCACCACCGGTAGATGCGGGCGGCGCCGGTAGCGTGGAGGAGGGGGAGTAACGTAAAGAGTCCGATTCTGGCCACGCTGCGGGATATTATATCTTAGGTCGTCTGGAACTTCTCCAAACACTGAACTGGATCACGTTATTGCGCGCCGGTTCCACTCAAGCAAAGATCCGATCCCGCCGCTACTGCACGGGTAAGCAGGAGGCCGTCTGTCATGGTAGTAGCGGAATCAGTGGTGAGACAACCGAATAAGCACTCCTCGGTTGTGGCCAAGGATGCTATTTGGGTGTTCGAATCGAATCTCCACGGGCCCGGTACGCGCGGAGCGGGGGCGATCGCAGTCCGATGCCGTGGTGCCGA
>DAOWDI010000043.1 GCA_030639105.1 Gammaproteobacteria bacterium
CAACGCCTATAGACGATGACAGCCCGCATCGTATCAGCCGTCAGGCGGTCGATAATCTCGGCCGATTGGGTGCGGGGGCCGGTAGCGCGCTTTCGCAGGGCTGGCTTGCCTTGATCCCCGATTACTCCTACGGCCGTCTCGGTCTCGCTTGCCGATTAATAAACGGATATTGTTTGATGAGCGGGATCAGAAATGCATCCGACGGCGATTTCTATATTCTCACCCGTGGCGGTATATTGCCCCCATGGATCGCCATTAAGGGTTCCGGGCGTAGAATTAGTTGGCAGACATTGGTCGATGGAATCAAGCAAATTGCACGTAGCGATTGGGAACTCGATAATGGCTCATGAGAGGGCACGGTAAGTAATCGGAATAACGGGAGAGTAGCTATGAAATTGCGCCAACTGGTCACTATTACATTGGGGGCATGCCTTGCGGCCTGCGTCACCGTCAACGTCTACTTCCCAGCATCCGCGGCCGAGCGCGCCGCGGACATCTTTATCAAGGACGTCTATGGCCAAGACGGGCAGGATCAGGGAACCATGCGTCCTCCGGACGCCGGCACACCCCAGGGTGCTGTCGATGTTACGGCACCCTATCTCATTGCCTGGTGGTCACGCGTCAATGAGATACTGCTTCCGAACGCCCTGGCCCAGCAGCCCGACATCAATATTTCCACCCCGGCTATCACTAAGTTGAGAAACGTCATGGAGCAGCGTCATCGCCAACTCAAACCGTTTTATGGATCGGGGGCCGTCGGTATGTCGGCGACGGGTTTGATTACCCTGCGTGATCCCAAACTGGTCCCGCTGCAGCAGCGCAACAAGATCAAGAAGCTCGTCGTTGATGAAAATTCAGATCGAAATCGCCTCTACGCGGAGATTGCAAAGGCCAATGGACATCCCGAATGGGAAAAGGATATTCGAAGCATATTCGCCGGACGGTGGGTCGGTAACGCTCCCGGTGGTTGGTGGTACCAAAGCGGCGGTAAGTGGCAGCAGAAATAGCCGGCGAGTTCGTTATGTGTGCATCGCCGATCGGCTTGCGGGGATAGAGGTCTGCTCGATGAATGTGTTTGTATTCGATATCGAGACCGTTCCCGATGTGGACGGCGCACGCAAGCTATGGAACATTGATGGTCTCGAAGACAAAGATGTCGCTAATATCATGTTCAGCAAACGGCAGCAGGAGACCGCAGGCCGAACGGATTTTCTGCGCTATCATTTGCACAAGATAGTTGCGATATCGGCGGTACTGCGTTGTGATGATCGCCTCTCTGTATGGTCGCTTGGAGAAGAGGATTCGCCCGAGCCCGAATTGATCCGGAGGTTTTTCGAAGGCGTCGAGCGCTTTACGCCAGTACTGGTTTCTTGGAACGGCGGCGGATTCGATCTTCCGGTACTGCATTACCGCGCGCTGCAACATCGTATTAGCGCGCAGCGATACTGGGACACCGGGGCCGAGGACCCCAGCTTTCGTTACAACAACTATCTCGGTCGTTTTCACTGGCGCCATATTGATCTGATGGACGTGATTTCCGGTTATCAGGGGAGGGCGGTGGCGCCGCTCGACGACATTGCGACGCTACTCGGTTTCCCGGGGAAGTTTGGCATGAGCGGTAAGGATGTCTGGGGGCGATATCTCGACGGGAATATCCGATCGATCCGCGATTACTGCGAGACCGACGTTCTCAATACCTATCTGGTCTACCTGCGCTTCGAGCTTATGCGCGGCCATCTGCTGGAGTCACAATACGAATCAGAGATCCAGCGCTTGAGGGCGTTTCTTCGGGACGCCGAACAGCCGCATTTTGCCGAGTTTCTGGCGGCCTGGCCGGCAGACTCCGCGGGGTGCGAAAGCAATGTTGGCTGACGCAATAACCGCACCAACTCCTTGAATTTCGTATCGCCCCCCTTGGCCTAGTTTGGCGGCGCTCTGAGCGCCTTGAATCATAGGAAATTCACTGCCGGCACGTACCCCGGATATTTTGGAGATAGGTTCTAGAATGGGACGACGCAAACGCCGCGAGCCTTACCCGATAGATATCGAAAATCTGTCGCACGAAGGACGGGGGATCGGCCGCCTCAATGGTAAGACGGTCTTCGTCAGCGGCGCCTTGGCGGCGGAGACGGTGATCGCCAGGACAATTCGGCGCCGCCCCAGCTTCGACGAAGCGGTAGTCGAGGAAGTACTCGAAGCAAGCCCCGATCGAGTCGTGCCGAAATGCCCCTATGCCGGTGTCTGCGGCGGCTGCAGCCTCCAGCATCTCGCTGCCGACAAACAGATCGAACACAAAGAATCCGTCTTGTTCGAGTTGTTGCGACATCATGCGGGGATCTCTCCAGGTGAGAGATTGCCGGCACTCCGCGGCCCCGAGTGGGGGTACCGCCGCAAGGCGCGACTCGGTGTGAAGTATGTTCCAAAAAAGGGTGGAGCACTGGTGGGGTTCAGAGAAAAAGCCTCACCGTATATTGCGGACATCGAGGCCTGCGAGGTGTTGCACGCCGCTGTCGGTCGTCGTCTATTGGATTTGAGGCGCCTGGTCAACGGTTTGTCGATACCCGACCGGATACCGCAGATCGAGGTTGCCGTGGGTGATGAGACCGTGGCTTTGGTCTTTCGTCACCTGGCATCGTTTAATGATGCTGATCTCGCGCTGATGGCTGAATTTCAGCGACGCACCGAGATCGGTGTCTATCTTCAACCGGGTGCGGAACACACGGTGCATGCGCTGGATCACGAAACGGTCGGGCTCAGCTATTGCATCAACGATCTGCGCATCGAGTTTGCCGCAACCGATTTCACCCAGGTAAACGGCGCCATCAACCGTACGATGATAGATTTGGTGATCAGCCAACTGGCCGTGGATGCGCATGACCACGTGCTCGACCTCTTTTGCGGTATCGGTAATTTTTCTCTGCCACTGTCGCTCCATGCCCGTAAGGTCTTAGGCATCGAAGGCAGCATGGATTTGGTCAGGCGGGCGCGCGAAAACGCACGACTCAACGTCACCGAGAATTGCACATTTTTATGCGCGGATTTAGCCAACGAAAACGACCTATCGACAATTGACATGAACGGTTTTGGCAAGTTGTTACTTGACCCGCCGCGAACGGGTGCGGACACTCTTATCAAAGGGCTCGACTTCGGCGCTGTGCGCCGGATCGTTTATGTATCCTGTAACCCGCTAACCCTGGCGCGCGATGCGAAAAATATCGTCCAACGGCACGGCTTCGAATTGATAGGTGCGGGGGTCATGGATATGTTTCCGCATACATCACATGTTGAATCCATTGCAGTATTCGATAAGCATTAGCTTGGCCCGTATCCTTGTTCTCGCCCTCGCCGTTCTTGGTGGCTGTAGGGGGGGCGATCCGCAGGCGATACGGTTTGGTTTGGCTACCGCGCCGGTCACGCTCGATCCCCGCTTCGCTACCGATGAGAAGTCTAATCGGATAGGGCACATGATCTAGCA
>DAOWDI010000117.1 GCA_030639105.1 Gammaproteobacteria bacterium
GATGCCCAACCTGAAACCACCGGTAACGACGGCGGCAATGGCGGCGGCGTATCGATCGCGGATTGAAGCCCGGCTGCCGCCGGAATCCGGTTTTACCCCGCTGATGACCTGCTACCTAACGGACAACACCGATCCACTGGATCTTCGCGCCGGTTTCGACGACGATATTTTTGTCGCGGCCAAACTGTATCCTGCCGGCGCCACTACCAACACCGATGACGGCGTGAACGACATCAGGGGCCTCGACCAAGTATTCGAGGTCATGCAGGCGCTGCACATGCCGTTGTTGATCCACGGCGAAGTTGCCGATCCTGACGTCGATATATTCGACCGTGAGGCCGTGTTCATCGAACGCACGCTAATGCATTTATGCACACGCTATCCCGAACTGCCGATCGTTCTCGAGCACGTTACCACCAGTGACGGCGTGGCGTTCATCGAGGCCCAGGGGCCCAACGTTGCGGGGACGATCACGCCCCACCATCTGATGATCGATCGCAACGCGATGTTTCGCGGGGGTATACGGCCCCATTACTACTGCCTGCCGGTCGCGAAACGCGAACACCATCGCCGCGCGCTGCGCGCCGCGGCGACATCGGGCAACTCGAAATTTTTTCTCGGTACCGATTCGGCGCCGCATCTCATCGCGGATAAGGAAAGTGCATGCGGCTGCGCCGGCGTGTACAACGCCGCGACCGCGATGTCTTGCTATGCTCAGGTCTTCGACGAGGAACAACGCCTGGACCGTCTCACGGGATTCGCCGCGCATTTCGGCGCGGACTTTTACCGCCTGCCGCGCAACACCGAGAGGATCACGCTACACAAAGTCAAGTCACCGTCAACACCCGTGGACGTCGAGGTGAACGGTGCCCGGATCAGACCGTTTCTCCCGGACACCCCCGTATTTTGGGATGTCACGCCCGGCGCAAGCTGAAGTCAAATGCCGTCTGCTTCTCGCTTCGATACTTCAGACACGATGCTTGCGTTCGATCGCGCGCACATCTGGCACCCTTACAGCGGCGTCGTGGACCCGCCGCCTGTATTCCCCGTAGCGGACGCCAAGGGTACCCGTATACGGCTGCACGATGGCCGTGAGCTGATCGACGCCATGGCTTCATGGTGGTCGGTCATTCATGGATATCGCCATCCGGTGCTCGATCGAGCGCTGCACGACCAGATCGATACCATGGCGCACGTCATGTTCGGCGGTCTCACTCATCGACCCGCCGCCGAACTCGCCGCACGCCTGATCGCGATCACTCCTGATCCGCTCGATGTCGTATTTTTCGCCGACTCCGGATCCGTCTCGGTGGAGGTCGCAATCAAGATGGCGATCCAATACTGGACTTCTTGCGGTCACCCCGAAAAGCAGCGCTTGTTGACCGTTCGCGGCGGCTACCACGGCGATACCTTCGGTGCGATGGCCATAGGCGATCCCCAGACCGGCATGCACGCTCTGTTCAGCCGGGTGCTGCCCCAGCATATCTTTGCCGATCGACCCGCTATCGCGTTCGGCGAGGAGTGGCGCGATGAAGCATTCACCGGCATCGAAGACACGCTGAGGCGCCAGTGCGACGACATCGCGGCCGTTGTGATTGAGCCGATCGTACAGGGGGCGGGCGGAATGTGGTTCTACCACCCACAATACCTGCGCCAATTACGGGCCGTGTGCGACGAGGTTGGCGTGCTCCTTATATTCGATGAAATCGCAACCGGGTTCGGACGTTCCGGCGAATTGTTCGCCTGCGAACACGCTCAGGTGGCCCCGGATATCATGTGTCTCGGCAAGGCGCTGACCGGCGGATATATGACGCTGGCGGCGACCATCGCCAGTACGGAGATCGCCACCGTGATAAGCCGGGGCGATCCGGGTGTCTTCATGCATGGGCCGACGTTCATGGCAAACCCATTGGCCTGTGCGGTAGCCCTGGCGAGCATCGATCTACTGCTCGATTCGCCCTGGCGCGATACCATCGCACACATCGAGGCTTCACTCACGCAACAGCTCGCGCCATGCGTCGAACTTGCCGCCGTTCGCAGCGTGCGCACACTCGGCGCTATCGGCGTCGTCGAGTTGCACGCAGCCGTCGACATGCATCGGATCCCGCAGGAGTTTGTCGACCGCGGCGTATGGGTGCGCCCGTTCGGACGCCTCGTCTACATCATGCCGCCGTACATCATTGACGATACCGAACTCGCTATGGTGACCGATGCGATCGCATCGGTATTGAGCGATCCACCATTGCTTGCTTAGCGACGGCCGTACTGATGCATGATTACCGGGCCTCAGTTACGCTGTTTTCAGAGCGGCATCGATCGGCTGAAAGGGCTGACCAATCGCTTGTACCACCGTGGCTTGCGTCGCGTACAAGACCAAGGGATTTCTTATCAATCCATGAAACGGTACCTTGCGCCTGGGAGGCTGCCCGAGAAATAATGAGGAGGTTCACTCACTATTCACGGAACTAATGCGATGCAGGTAAGGCGCATACTCTGCGCGACGGACTTTTCTTCGAGCGCCGACAAGGCGCTGGATCACGCCGTCATGCTTGCGCAAAGCCTGCATGCCGAAATCCAGTTGCTGCACGTCTACCAGCGTTCTGCCGGCAATACCATGACGCCTTCAATACGCTCTTCGGCTCAATTCGAACAGGCCCTCACCACCCACTACCACCAACAACTCGATAAACTCATCGTTCGCTATGCGGATTGCGATGTGTCCATTCATGGCGTATTGGCCGAAGGACCCGCTTGGGATCGGATCGTCAGCAAAGCCAAGGAATTGGGAGCTGACATGATTGTGATCGGACGTAACGGCCGGGCAGGCCTATCGCAGTTGTTTGTCGGCAGTGCGGCAATCCGGATCATCAAATATGCAACGGTGCCAGTACTCACGGTTCGCGCATAAACGGCCTTGAGAGTCAGGTATTTTTTCGCCACCAGATACTCAATAGAATAGAGCCGATGATGACGGCTAGACCACCAAGGGTCTGGGTCCAACGGCGTTGCCCGATCCCGGGGGCGATCTGCTTGCGATAAAAACGAACCAAAAATACCATGGTGATGGTAATAGAGATTGCGCCTACGAGAATCGCCGTATCGCTCATATACATTAGGTATCGGGTTTGGTCAAAGAAGATCGCATCGAATTTTCCGTCATCATCCCCAGCTACAACCGCGTGGAGCTGCTGCCACGCGCGCTCGATTCAATTTTAGGGCAATCCTACCCGCCATGCGAGATCATTGTCGTAGATGATGGCTCATCCGATGCGACCGCGCGTGTGCTACGGGAGTGCTATCCGAAAGTGCGCTACTACTATCAACGCCATAGCGGGGTCAGCGCCGCGCGCAATCTCGGGATCCGCATGGCTTATTCTAAATGGGTTGCACTGCTCGACTCCGACGATGCGTGGCTTGAGAATAAGCTGCGCGCCCAGGCCTCCACGATCGAGGCGAACCGGATGACGCGTCTAGTCCACACCAATGAAATCTGGATCCGAGATGGTAAACGTCTCGCGCAGAAACGACGCCACAAAAAGTACGGTGGATGGATCTTCGAGTACTGCCTGCCTCTATGCATAATCTCTCCATCCTCGGCCGTGATCCGCCGCGATCTGTTCGATGATATTGGCCTGTTCGACGAATCGCTCAAAGCCTGCGAGGATTACGATCTATGGCTGCGGTTGTGCGCTTGTGAGCCGGTGTCCTACGTCGATGAACCATTGGTCGTGAAATTCGGCGGGCACGCGGATCAACTCTCGCGTCGAACCGTTGGCCTCGACCGTTACCGCATTGAAGCGCTGCACAAACTCCTTAAATCGAGGATCTTGACGGACGAACAGCGTACGCTTGCGCTGGCGACCCTGCGCGAGAAGATCCGGATATATGTTGGCGGTGCAAAGAAACGCGGCCGGAGTGTTGATATCGTCAAATACGAAACAATGGCAGCGGAGTGGACAAGTGCGGACATTGATTAATTTTATCATTGCCTTAGGGTGCGAGGCACAGCCGCTCATCGACCATCTCGGACTTAAGCGAAGCTCTGAAGCACGCGGCGTTAAGCTTTACCGGCACAACCATTATCGGTTGATTGTATCCGGGGTTGGCAAGGCCGCGAGCGCATCGGCGGTTCGTTATATCGCTGGCAACGAACCTTCCGGCAGCCGCCATATTTGGTTAAACATCGGCATCGCGGGCCACGCCCATCTGCCAAAAGGCGCTCCCGGTATCGCACACTTCATCATCGATACCGCAACCGGAGGATCCTTTTCCCCGTTGATAGCTTTTCAGCCGCCGTGCCCGACTTACGCGCTCGCCTGTTACGATAAGCCGACGACAAATTACCCGGCGGATACGATGTGTGATATGGAATCGGCGGGATTCTTCAGGGCGGCATTGCAGTTCTCCAGCATCGAATTCATCCACGCGCTGAAGATCGCTTCGGATAATTCGGCCGCCGACATCAACGCCCTCGATCGGACGACAATCAGTCTTCTGGTCAAATCTAATCTCAATGTCATCACGACCCTCGCGGACAGGCTGGGAAAAATCAACGCCACCGGCCGCGCGCACCATATCACCACGGTTGGCACCTGACGATGAGGATTATCTGTGATAGGCAGGTCCTTAAACGCACGGAGTATGTAACGTCGCGAATCGAAAATGTCTGACCAGACTATCGTCGCCGCCGGATTCATCGTCTACCTACTTGCGATAGCGGCGATGGGCATCGCCGCTTATCTTCGCACTCACAACGTATCCGGTTTCATCCTCGGCGATCGCGGGCTCTCTTATTGGGTCACGGCACTCAGCGCGGGGGCATCGGACATGAGTGGATGGTTGCTCCTGGGACTGCCCGGATTGGCCTATGTGTCGTTGTACGAGTCTGGGTGGGTGGCCGTGGGATTGTTGGTGGGGAGCTATTGTAATTGGCTCTTCATCGCGCGGCCGTTGCGTGAACAAAGCGCGGGCTACGGCGATGCATTGACAATCCCGGAATTTTTTGAACGTCGTTTTGATGACGACTCCCATATCCTGCGATCACTGTCGGCTCTGTGCATCCTGATATTTTTTATCTTCTATACCGGCGCTGGATTTGTCGCGGGCGGCAAACTATTCGAAGCGTCGTTCGGCTTACCGTACACCACCGCGGTATTGATCGGCGCAGTACTGGTTGTTGCCTATACCTCTTTCGGTGGCTTTCTCGCCGTGGCTTGGACCGATGCCTTGCAGGCCATTCTCATGTTTTTCGCCCTGCTTACCGTCGCCGGGCTTGCGTTCTGGGACTCCACAAACCTCCCTGGGCGGGTCCACCCGGACTGGTCAGCAATACAGACCTCCGCCGGCGCTCCGGTATCATGGCTGGTCATTACTTCAGCCCTGGCCTGGGGCCTTGGTTATGTCGGACAACCGCATATCCTTGCGCGATTCATGGCTATCGGTGATGCCGAGCGCCTAAGCGCTGCTCGCCGACTCGCCACCGGTTGGACCGGCATCTCCTTATGCGCGGCAATCGCGATCGGGATGAGTGGCCATTGGGCGCTCGATGCACACTTGGTAGCCGGCGACAGCGAAAAGGTGTTTATCCACCTGATTAACGTCTTGTTGCATCCGGCAGTTGCAGGTGTCTGCCTCGCGGCCATCCTGGCCGCAATCATGAGCACGGCCGACTCTCAACTCCTGGTCGCGGCGGCGGCATTGACCCACGATCTGCTGCCGGGCAGAGGGGCGGATCCACAACGTGTGCGATTGCGCTGGCACCGCGGTGCGGTTGTATTGATCTGTGGATTCGCCGTGGCGCTCGCTTTAGATCCAGGCGCACAAGTACTCGATATGGTGGCCTATGCCTGGGCGGGATTCGGTGCCGCGATCGGGCCCTGCGTCATCATGAGCCTCTACTCGGCTGATACCGGGCGCTGGAGCGCACTCGGCGGGATGCTCACCGGCGCGGTTACCGTTGTTGTCTGGGAGCGGATCGAGGGTGGTATATTCGACATGTACGCCCTGCTGCCGGGATTCGGCGCCGGCTTAGCGGCGATCATGTTGGGCAACCAACTGGCAAGTACGCTTTCTGTTCTCAGACAACCTCCTAGGTAGACTTGAGTGCCATCGATATAATAACTTGCCAGATCACCAACAAAGGTTTTCAACTGCGATCGGCATCGGTCGAGGCCCGCGGACTGACTTCGCGCGCCGGGGCCCAGTCACAACGATAATACTACTAGACGGGGATCTCATGGATTTAACCCAGACAGCCATGATTCAAACTGAGACCAAACAGGTGGATCGGCTGTACGATGTCGCTCATACCGACTGTATCATCGGGTTGATCGCCGCAACGCTGCTGATCGCCATCAGTTGGATTTTCGGGGTGCCAAGGCCGGGCCAGGCCCTGGCTGTCATCCCGATAATCGTTGTGCTCGGCCGCTGGATCATCGCACTGTCATACAATCGTGCATCTCCGCCGAACTCGGCGGTCAAGCGCTGGGGGATGATATTCAACGCAGGGGCCGCCGCCGGCGCCCTTTCCTGGGGTGCGATCGCCGTCTATTTCATCCATCTGGATATTATCCCGGTTGCCGCCGCCGCCGTGGCCGTGGCCGCGATGATGAGTTTAATCGCCGTTATCCTTTATGCCGGGTCGCTCGTTACCACGGTGATGTTCGCGGCACTGGCGTTGGTGCCGGGCGCCGCGTTCGCGGCATTGCGAGCTGATCAGATCGGCACCGTGCTGGGGGCCGCCCTCGTCAGCTCATTCATTATTGCGATACTGTGTGCTCGCGTCGTTAAACAGCTCGTCTGGGAGTCCGTAATCGCCCATAGTGAAAACGAACAATTGGCTGGCCACCTCGACCAACGACGAACCCAGGTCGAGAAGCTCAACGTGGCGCTCAAAACCACCACGGATAAGCGCGAACAGACCGAAATCACCCTCAGACGCGTGTCGACCGATCTCGGCCTGGTTCAAGGTAAAGCCAAAGCCCTGGCAGACACCCTGGAGCGCGTATCGCCGAGGTGCCAGGTCACCGGGCTCGCCAACCGGAGACATCTTAACGAGCAGTTGGAATCTGAATGGCGGCGCGCGACCCGTGAACAGAAACCGGTCTCACTGATCATCGTCGAGATAGACGAGTTCGAAGAATATGTGGAAGCCTACGGGCACCAGTCGGCCGACTCCCTGCTCAAGCGGATCGGACAGGCGGTCAAAGGCTTCGGCCGCCGATCGGGGGACCTTGCCGGCCGTTACGAGGATGAAAAACTCGCCCTGCTGCTGCCTGGTAGCGATGCACGCAACGCGGCACGGATGAGCGAAGCGCTGCGTAAACGCATCGAAACCAGCAAGATCGCCCATGCTGGGGCCAAAAACCGTGACATCATAACAGTCCACCTCGGCGTCGCGACGATCAAGCCAGCCCAGAGCCTGCCGCAAACGGAATTACTTAAACGAGCGGATGCGGCACTTTACGAAGCACGTTTCCAGGGCGGGAACAAGGTCGTCGCTTACAAACCGCTCAGCAAAATGAAACTGGAGCGCTGGGACCAACCCAATGATGGCCAGCTCAACGAACAGTCGTTGACCCAAAAGCTCCTCTTATGGGGATACGATACGGTAAAAGATGTTCTGCACCCGGGTGAAAAACCATGCGAACATATTTCGCCAGACGATACGGTCATCGCGATCCTCACCGGCGAATTACTGATCGATATGGAAGGACATACCATGACCATCCATGCTGGAGATTCGATCTTCATCCCGCACGGCATACAGGTCCAGTTGCAGGCTTCGGGCGACAAGCCAGTGATCAAATTTACCGCAAGCAAAAGCAAGTAGAAGCCGGCGCACACCAGAGCTTCACCCACACCGCAATACGAGAGGGTTCTAATACTTCCTGCTCTCCCGTCATTCTATCCAGCCCAGGACTGAAGTCCAACGCTATCTATGCCATACTCAACGGCACAAGTGCTGTAACGCGCTTGTGATTGGCCTGCCCGCGAAATTGGTGGCGCCTATCTCCAGGGGCAACGCTCCCGGCGGGCGGCCATGTTCATGATCATTGCTCCGGCGGGCAGGAAGTTTGGCATGGTTTATAAAATGCGCTAACTGTGGGCAGATCCCACCTGCAAGATCCTCAACCCTCAACGGAGAACCCTATCAATGAAGTGGCCGCTATACCTGACCTTGACGTTCGGCGTGATTACTCTCGCCTTTGGGAAAGGGACATCGCTGGCGACGGACAAAGAGAAGTTTAGTTATTCCATCGGCATTCAAATCGGTCAAAGTCTGATGCGGCAAGGTGTCGATCTCGACACCGATGCTTTCAACCTCGCCATACGGGATGCAGCCGAAGGCTCCAAACCCAGGTTGGCGCCCGAAGATATGCAGCAGGCCGCAAGCAAGGGGGAATCGGCAATCTCCGGTGGGCTACGAGAACGCGCCAAATCCAACCTCAAGGCGGGCAAGGCGTTTCTTGCCAAGAACAAGAAAAAGGAGGGCGTCGTCGCGCTGTCAAGCGGACTTCAATACAAGGTATTACGCACGGGCACCGGTGAATTTCCGCAAGCGAACAGCAGGGTCGTTGTCCATTATGTCGGGACGCTAATGGATGGCCGAGAGTTCGACAATTCCCGGCGTCGCGGCGAAGCCGCAACGCTGGACCTCAGGCGGGTCATCAAGGGTTGGCAGGAAGCGATTCCGTTGATGCGCACCGGCAGCCGCTGGCGGTTATTCATTCCGCCGCATCTTGCATACGGCGCTAAAGGGGCGGGTGCGGTCATCGGCCCGAACGAAACGCTTATCTTTGAAATCGAGCTTCTCGATATCGCGCGTTAGACCATTGGCCCGACCAATCCGGGGGCGGGGGTAAGCAGCATGCTAGTGCCTTGTCATATGCGATAAACGGCGTAACATACACGCTGGTGAGTTTTACGACAGATCGAACATGATTGAAGTAGAAAGAAAAATGGGCGATGACCCAATGGTCTTCAATGTCGTCGTATCCGATTCAGCGGGCAGCACCAGACATCGCGTTACTCTTGGCAACGGTACTTATCAAAAATTAACGGGTGGTAAGGTCACACCGGATGAGTGTGTTAAAGCGGCATTCAAATTCCTGCTCGAACGGGAATCGAAATCGGATATCCTACCGAGCTTCGATATCAACGTGATCAACCTGTCCTTCTCCAGCTTCGAACGGGAATTCGCGGGCTATATATAGAGCCTCCGCCGAGGCCAACCGCTACGATGGACCGGGTCTCTGGGGTGCCGTGCTCGAACCAGTTGAATTAAAAGATTTTCTGACCGCGGTCACCGCGGGCGCCATGGTGGTCATGCTTGGTGCATTGTATGCACTGGCCTTCGCCATAGCCAAGCTCCGCAAGAAGCGGTGGCTCATTGGAGTTTCGTACAGCATCTTTGCGGGACTTGGTCTAAGCATATTTATTTTAGCGCGGGCTCTTAACCTGAACGGTTACTGGTGGGCCGTGACCATTACGATGTTGATTGGCTATCTGTTGGCGCCACAAGCGATCTGGGAATTATCTGTCGGCACTCACAACGCTTCCGATCAAAGATGAGCTGACGGGA
>DAOWDI010000102.1 GCA_030639105.1 Gammaproteobacteria bacterium
CGCCTCCAACCTGATCAAACCGGTGTTAGCCTCCGGTGACTTGAAATGCATTGGTTCGACAACCTATCAGGAATACCGCGGTATTTTCGAAAAGGATCGCGCGCTATCCCGGCGTTTCCAGAAAATTGACATCAATGAACCTTCTGTCGAAGAGACGATCAAGATCCTGCAAGGTTTGAAGTCGCGTTTCGAAGAACACCATGAAGTCAAGTATACGAACCAGGCCTTGCGCTCGGCGGCCGAACTCACGCAACGCTATATCAACGACCGGCATCTGCCGGACAAAGCGATCGATATCATCGATGAGGCCGGCGCGAGGCAACGATTGTTGAGTCCATCAAAACGTAAAAAGACCATCGGCGTCGGCGACATCGAAGAAATCATTGCCAAAATTGCGCGTATTCCGCCAAAGACGGTATCAACTTCCGACCGCGACTCACTGCAAAAGCTGGAACGAAATCTCAAGATGGTTGTATTTGGACAGGACCAGGCAATAGACAGTCTGGCCGCCGCCATCAAAATGTCGCGATCAGGCCTGGGCAATGTCGAGAAGCCGATCGGCTCATTCTTATTCGCGGGCCCAACAGGCGTCGGGAAAACGGAGGTCACCAGACAACTAGCGCAGGTGATGGGGATCGAATTGATCCGACTCGATATGTCCGAATATATGGAGCGCCACACGGTTTCCAGGCTCATCGGTGCACCACCGGGATACATCGGTTTCGATACGGGCGGCTTGCTGACCGAAGCAATCACGAAACAGCCCCACGCCATTTTGTTGCTCGATGAAATGGAGAAGGCGCACCCCGACGTCTTCAATATTCTGCTGCAGGTGATGGATCACGGGACCTTGACCGATACCAACGGCCGCAAGACGGATTTTCGCAATGTCGTTGTCGTGATGACGACCAACGCGGGTGCCGACCGCATTAGCCGCTCGTCGATCGGTTTTACGATGCAGGATCACTCGAGTGATGCGATGGAAGAGATCAAGCGGATATTCAGTCCAGAATTCAGGAACCGACTGGACGGGATTATCCAGTTCAACCCGCTCGATCCGGAAACCATCGGTCATGTCGTGGACAAATTCCTGGTCGAGTTAGAAACGCAGCTCGACACCAAGAAAGTCACGATGGATATTGATTCCGAATCCAAGGTCTGGCTTGCGGAACATGGGCATGACGCCATTATGGGTGCACGGCCAATGGCGCGGTTGATTCAAGAGAGGATCAAAAAACCGTTGGCGGAGCAGCTTTTGTTCGGTGGGCTGCAAGGCGGCGGCCACATATTCATTACCGTCCGCGACGGCGAACTCGTCGTAGAAATCGACGAAAAGGAATTGGAAGGCGCAAACACCGTCTGAGCGGTTTGTCTATCACCGCCACATCGTGATGACCACACGCTGGCGGCCCGCGGGAGCGCGCCAACAGGTATCAGCCGTTCACTTGGCCGGCTTCGGCGCCGAGGTAACGGCAACAACCCATTCACAGCGGTTTCGAAATGATTTCGAGACCAACCGGATCTGGTTGTGGGTGGTGGAACCAACGACCCAGTTCACCGACATCACTTTCGATAACGCCCCCGTGAGCAACTGGCTGGAAACGGTCAACAGCGGCGACAAATTATTTATCGAGTCGGATGACACGGTTCAACGGTCGGCCAGTCGATTTTGACTACACTACGCCGACCTTTTCGCTTGAGTGGGCGGATATTCTGAGATGGCGCGATCAATATGTTGCTCGGCAGCGGTACGGTCACCTGGAGCGACAGCATAAGTTTCACCTATGGCGCCGGACTCGCCGGCGCCTGTTCCGCTATCGGCCTCTTTCATCTTCCTCGCCTCCGGCGTCTTACTCGGGATCGATTTCGCTCACCGAACCGATCGCACTGTCTGAGTTAGACCGATGAAGTTTCTAGCCCCATCGCAAAGACGGTAGATCATATTTTCCGACATCTAATCCGGATCCGTGCCGGTGCTCTCTTGCGTCAGGCCGTCTGGCATCAAGTCGTCGAGGTTATCGAGCTGGTGGTTGAGCCGACTACCCAACTGCGATAGCTCCCGATTGACTTGCTCGACGAGTTGGAGTTTTTCCCTTATCTGCCGTCGCGCGGCATAGATCGCAGCCTTCTGATGCGCCAGCTTGTTCGCGAAAACACGCAGGTTGTTATAGCGGTCTCGGAGCCGGCGCTCTTTGTCGACGTAGGTGTCGTGATACCGTTCGCGCAAAGCCGACAGTTTCGTACGAATTTGCTGCTCAGCGAGTTTTTGCAGGCGCTGGGCATGCGTCTGCAAATGCGTCTCGTAGCGAACTCGTTCGTCAGCCTTGACCTTTTCTACATAGCGCCGAAACCGCAACTCCAGGTCACGCATAAAGCGGCCGAGTTCGTCATCTACTTGCGGTGCGTAGCTGCGCTCGAGCGCTTCTGGGGTCGGCTCCCCACCGACAAGTTCGAGATCCGCAAGCAGGCTGTCCACCGACTGGGATAACTCGCTCACAGCCGCTGTGGATCCCTCATCCTCCAGAACCTGCGGGTCCACGTTGGGGCGGTCAAGCGTATCGTGCTCCGCGGTGATCTGCTCGACCAGATTGGCCAGCTGCTGCCCTGAATATGTTTCGGTATAAGCCGAGGTTGGCAACGGCGCCTCACCTTGTACCTCGACGGTGACCGGCAACACCGCATAAGGGACACGAAATACTTCTGTGTCGGACGCCGCCGTGATGGTATTTGCTTTGACGCCGGCGACATCGAGTGGTTGTAACGCCACATCCTCGTCCGCTGATACCGTCTTTGCATCATCGCCGGATCCAGCTACAACCGCGCCGGACAAGAGGTAATGCACGTAGAAGTCCTTGTCCCCGACGAACTGGAGGGTTTCACCCGCGCCAATGTTGAGGATGCGGCCGGTTTCCAGCAAGCGACGCTGCTGCGTCGCCGAGAATTGCCTGAACGGTTCGCGTTCGAGGACCCGATCATTACCGAGCCGCGATCCCGATGCCGCCGCTGCTTGTAGCGAACCTGGCTCGCCGTTCGATCCCTGTTCGCGTTGTTCACGCGCCTTCTCTAACGCCTCTTTTATACGTTCCATCTTGGTCACCACCTGGAGCGTACCATGGTACGGTAGTTACTCCATGAACATTAGACGGTTTTACCGCCCCGATATTAGCGGTACCAGGGCAATCCATCCGCCGTAAACATCGCCTCGGCCCTCGGCAACAGCGGCGCGCGATTGGGACGGGAAGGATCCCGTACTCCCCGGCGCCCTCTAGGAGGCTGTCCGAGAATAGGGCTTGTCACGAGGGGAAGCTGGTTTGAGTCAGATTTCTTCATTGTTTAAGGCGAATATTGGGTATATTTAACGAAAAAAATGAAGAAATCTGGCCAAATCCAGCTTTTCCGCAGTAGGTTTTCTATTCTCGGACAGCCTCCTAGGGCCTACCCGGCGGGTGACGATGCGCCGAAGCGCGGCGCATCGGCTTTCGTCAACGGACTCTTGGCGTTGATCTGTCTGATCACGCCGTCAAGTCCATAGTTCTTCAAATCGTATTCGATTGTGATGTGGTAGGTCTTGACCAGACTGATGCCCAGGATCGAGACATCATAGACTTTCCAACCGTCAGCGGATCGATACAGGCGGTAATCGACACTCACGGGTGGGACTCCGCTGCGGGACACCTCAGTGCGCACGACAGCCCGTTGATCGTTTTCGCCCTTGAAGATCGTCGGTGAATAGGCGACTTCGGCCTCGTGATAATCACTGATATGCAAGGCGATTACGCGCAGCAGCAGCCGGCGTAGACCGTCGACAAAGGCATCGCGCTGCTGGACGCTCGCTTCTTTCCAGTGCCTGCCCAACACAAGACGACTGGTAAGCCGGATATCAACGTGCGGTGACAGGATGCCTTCGACCAGCTTCATTGCATATTCGGGATCGCTCTCAATTAAGGCTTGATCCCGGATCACCTGTTCGCGCAGCGTCTCGATCGTCGTATCGACCAGATCGCGGGGATCGGATACCTCGGACGCCTGCGCCAGCACGATCACCAGGAGCGGTCCAAACACCGCCAAGCAGTATTTCACCACCGCACCATACCCCGTACTGCACGCATCGAAGCAACAAACGAACGTTGCGACACTTTAGCAATTAACCTCAGAGCCTTCACTGAATTGTTCCATACAGCAGTAGGCTCATCATGCCATGATCCTGTCGTCCGTGACTTCAAACGCACCACCCACGGATGGCTCGAATGCATTGACGACCTGTTCAGATGACATCAGACTTCCCCATGTGGTGCGCTCGATGGGCCAATTCTACCCCTCGGGGGTATACGCCGGGTTAAGCTTCGGTTAATCGCGGCACCGACAGTCCGAACCCGACAGATCCGGAGACGCGACGATGCAAGGCACGCTCAGCAAGATGATAGCCCGTCTCGGCGATGTGGTCGAATACGCACTCCCGCTCGGGGATGAGCGTCTGCCCCTTAACCCATTGATAGGCAAGGCGCTATCGCTCAATTTTACCGGGCGGATTTTATGCAACTCGTGTGGACGCAGGACCAAGCGGAGCTTCGCGCAGGGACATTGTTATCCCTGCATGAAAAGGCTCGCGGCCTGCGATATATGCATCATGAAACCCGAGACCTGCCACCTCCATCTCGGCACCTGTCGCGAACCACAATGGGGCAAGCGTCATTGTATGATTGGCCATGTCGTCTACCTGGCCAATACCTCGGGGCTCAAAGTCGGCATCACCCGTGAAAGCCAGATCCCAACACGCTGGATGGATCAGGGCGCGACGCAGGCGCTGCCAATTTTTCGGGTTAAGACACGACGTATTTCGGGTCTGATGGAGGTCGCCCTGGCCGAAACCATCGCGGACAAAACGGACTGGCGTGCGCTGTTGAAGGGCAACAACGAGGCTATCGACCTGGTAGAACGGGGTGCACAAGCCGTGGCCGGCGTAAGCGATTCGGTTGCGGCACTTCGGCGGCAGTTCGGCAATGACGCCATCGCGAGCGCCGAGGCGGATGTACTCGAGATCCGTTATCCGGTGACCGTATATCCACAAAAAATCACCGCATTCAATTTCGATAAGAATCCAACCGTCGAGGGCACGCTGATAGGCATCAAGGGGCAATACCTGATCTTCGATACCGGCGTCATCAACATCCGCAAATTCACGGCTTACGAAATAGAGGCTCGCATTTAGCCAACGCCAGTTCTTGTACTGAACGACACTCAGGATTTTATCGTCCCGCCAAGTGCCCGGCGGGGCAGCACGGCGTCGCGATAGTGGTCTTAAGTGTCATCATTATTCTTGACGACCAGGGTGATCCCCGTACACACGAGCAAGCCACCGACAAGGTGATAGACCTGCAATGACTCGCGGAGAAATAGGACCGCTAGCGCGGTGCCGAACAGCGGCAGCAGACAGGTGAAGACCGTAGCCCGATTCGGCCCTACCCTACCAACGCTCACGTTCCACATGGTCGTCGCAAGCAGCGTCGGTATGAGGGCCATGAAGATTATTGCCGCTACGACCCGGCTATCCAATACCATGGCCGCGAGCCACAGAGATTCCGCTGCGTAGGCCGGCAGCAGCACCACCACAACGCTGAGGCAAGTGACGTACATCATCATCAGCGGCCCCACCCGAGAGATCCAGCGATGCAGGTTTACGGCGTAGAGCGCATAGAAAGTTACCGACAGCAGCGTCACCGCATCGCCTGGATTGAATGACAGGCTACTGAGCACCGCGAAATTGAGACGCGCGATCATGGCGACGATGCCGCCCGTCGCCGCGGCGATACCCACGAACTGCCATCGCGTCAACCGCTCTCGCAGTAGAATCCAGGCGATCACTACGGTGACGATGGGTTGGGTTGCACTCACCAGCACCACGTTCGTCGCGGTCGTATGTCGTACCGCGATAATCATCGCGGTGCTACCTACCGCCATGAAAAGACCCAAGGCAAAGATCGAGGCGATGCGCTCACGCAGATATGCGGCGTGCCGCCGCAACTGCACGCCGGCGAAAGGTGTCATAATCACCAAGGCCGTAACCCAGCGCCAGAACGAAAATCCGATCGGTTGCACCAATTCGTGGACGCTGCGTGCGACTACCACCCCGCTCGCCCACAGGAGCATGACTATCACCAGCCAGATGTAGGCTACACCAGGCGTGGGTTCACGCAGAAGCCGCTGCAAAGCCACAAAATGAACCGGCTTACCCGATGGCCAATACGGCCGCCAGGACGAGTGGAACGAGCACCGCGGCGACAGCATTCATCGCGAGGTAGGGCACCAGCTTCTCGGTGTTCCCAGCATATATCGAGGCCCCAACGCAAGCGACCACACCGGCACTCAACGGTATCAGAGCGACGCTGCTCAGCGGCGGTAGATAAGCGCTGGCCAAGCCGCCTACGATAACGGTAGCGGCGGCGGCGACGAATATTCCGTAGACAACAGCGCTCAGCCGAAACCCGTAGACAATCGGAAAATGTCGACGCCCGACGCTGCTGTCAGCTTCGCGGTCGGGAAACTGATTCAGCAGCAACAGGTTGCTCACGAGGAACAATGGTAGGAGTGAGACGAAAACGGGTAGCAGTGCGAATGCGCCGGTCACGACCCGATATGTGCCAATAATCACGAGCGGCCCCATGCCGATCCCGGGTGCAAGCAGGCAGGCGACCGGATGCCGATTAATCCAGGTCGAATAGGTCATGATGATCACGATGCCGGCGATACCGATCGGCACGATCTCCGGCCCACTGCGATCAATCAGCCAGCAGCCTGTCGTCACCGCGACAACGAGTGCCGTTATTCCGGCTCGAAGCACCATGGGTGCGGCGGCCGGATTTGCGATCAACGCGCCGCTACCGCCGCTGAACGGCGTTCTGTGAGTGCGCGCATCCAGGCCACTGCGCCAATCGATATATTCGTTGAGCAAATTGACACTCATATGCGCTGCAACCGCACCGATCAGCGCGAGCACCAGGTTGAGCATGTCGATCACCACATGGTTGTGTAAAGCGGCGGCCACGCCGAGAAACACGCAAACCGGCGTCAATACGAGGAACGGAACACGCATGGCACGAAGCAGCGTCACCGCAAACCCTTGTAGCATAATACCCCGTTCGCGCTCACTACGGTCCAACAAGGCCATCGTATTCCAGGAGCCTGTCGGACTTAGGTAAGTTCTGTCTGGTGAGGCTCAACGGTGAGCAAATCGCGGCAGGTCAACATCGAACAATCCCACGATCGTTTTGCCCCCCCGGAGGCGGTACTCCTTGCAGCGGACAAGCAGCGAGAAGACATTGAGTTGTAAACCGTCGATATTAGCGAACGCAGGATAGACATTCGAAATAATGCAACTGCAACCCACATCAACTCAATTCGATTCCCAGGTTTGCGATCCCCGGATAGGTCGCTCGCGAAAGCGTGTAGCGGCGTACGCAATCATGCAAACCAACCCCTTTACGCTGCCGTGCGATCACCGCGCTGGCGTCGAGCACTTGGATGCCGCCGATGAAGTCGACGCCGCGGGCGAATAGGGGATCGGGGAAGAAGCTCGCGCTCGGCCCGACCATGACGAGCACCTCAGCGTGGCGGCAATACCCAAGCATCTCGTCGACACTGTTATTGATCAAGGTCGCGGCAGTCGAAATGATCTTATTGCAGGCACTGAGCACCTTGGGATCCAGCGTGATGCACACGCCCTCTTCATCCTTGAGCATGTGCGCCTTGCGTTCGACCACGGTGACCGGCACCTTGAGATCGCGGGCCTGGCGGACCAGCGATGGAAAATTACCGATCATGCCGAGCCGATCACCGACGCCAAGCGACAAGCCACCCATCGAATTCACAGCTTCCCCAAGCTCGAAGTTTGCGCGGCGCAAAAAACCCTGGGTGATCGCATTGATGGCGGCAAGGCCCAGCGAACGCACCATATCGTCATCACCTGCGTAGTAACGCGCGATCGAAATGGCATCGGCACCGACGAGATCGACCGCGCTAAAGCGCTCGCTGATCCCCCGCTGCGATTCGCCCATCCAGGCATAAAAGAGCCCGGCCGTCCCATCACCGAGTTCGATCAAGCCAAATTCGGCATCCTTGTCCGCCATGATGTGCGGTTCGGGAATATAGACACGCCGCACCTTCGGTAATGTAGTCCGCTCGTTGACCCGCTCGACCAGCGCTAATAGTTCGGTCTGGATGCCCATCGGACAAGTTTATACGCAGCCGCGTTCACCATTCCAGGTGCAAACTGGTTTCGAGGCGCTTCGCTCTTCTGCTACCCTGCGGCCCATTCCTGTTGCCCGGTTGAATCGTTCCAACGGCCAGTTTTGATGCAGTGCGTGATCGCGATAAATTTGACGGTAGAAACGAGACGTAATAATGAAGTTCACCGACGAACTGGCACGTCCTTTCGCAGGACTACGACCGGCCCCCGAGCGCGCTCCCGAGATCGCCGCGCCCCCTTATGATGTCGTCACCACGGACGAGGCGCGCGCCCTCATCCGCGACAAGCCATATTCCTTTCTACACGTATCGCGCGCCGAGGCCGATCTACCACCGGACACCGATCCCTATAGCGATGCGGTATACGCGGCGGCCGCTAAAAATTTGAGATCCTTCGAAGACCAGGGGATCCTCATCCGCGAGAAAACACCCGCCTTCTATGTTTACCGCATGATCGCGGGAAACCGGGTGCAAACCGGGGTCGTCCATTCAGCATCGATCGATGCGTACCTGCATAACCGGATCCGCAAACATGAACTAACACGACCAGCAAAAGAAAATGACCGCGTGCGGCAGATCGATACCGTGGATGCGATCACCGGACCGGTACTCCTAGTGTACCGTAGAGACCCGGTACTCTCCTCGGCGCTCGCCCAGATCTCGAGCAACCCACCGGATACCCTGGTACCGGATCTGGGGGGCGTACGCCACGAATTGTGGGTGGTGTCACAAAAAGACCAGGTCGCGCACATCGCCACCCGCCTGAACAATCTGGATGCCATGTACATCGCCGATGGCCATCATCGCTCAGCCGCGGCCGCGCGCGTTGCCGAGGCGCGGCGTGCGGCACAGGTGGAATACGACGGCACTGAGCCCTACAACGGCTTTCTCGCGGTGAGTTTCCCCGATGATGAAGTTACCGTCCTGGATTACAACCGGCTCGTCCGCGATCTCAATGGGCATGACACCGATGCGTTCCTCACGGCGCTACGCAAACGATGTGACGTGCGCCCGGTCACCGGTGCTTTTCGCCCGAAGCAGCCGCATTACTTTGGCATGTATATCGATGGCAAGTGGTATAAGTTGCGCTTAACCTCGCCCATCGACGGGCATGATCCCGTCGAACGCTTGGATGTTCGATTACTCGACCGGCTGGTGCTGGGGCCATTGCTCGGTGTCGGCGATCCGCGTACGGATCCGAGAATCGATTTCATCGGCGGTTCGCGCGGGACGATGGCGATCGCTGCCCGCGTTGATGCGGGTGAGATGGCCGTTGGGTTCACCTTGTTTCCAACCTCGCTCGCGGACCTTATGGCCGTTGCCGACGCCGGCCGGATCATGCCGCCAAAGTCGACCTGGTTCTACCCCAAGCTCGCGGACGGATTGATTTCGTTGCCGTTGAAGTGAGGCGGCACAAGCGTAGCCAACTTCAGATGATCACGCGCCCTCCGCGCCGCCCGGTTCGTAATTGATGCAGATCTTATCGAGGTCTTCAAGCGTTAATCCATCCTCCACATATTTGCATTGATGCACCCACGACGGGCGTCCGCCGCCCCGCACGCATTTCAGGAATCTGCAGTGTTCACAATATCCAAAAAAGGCGCTGCCTTTACGCTGCATAAGCCGTATAAGCATCTTCTCTAGCCCGTCCGCCGTTGCGATCCGCTCGGTTTCGTCGAGGTCATGTGCCGCATCAATCAACACGCGGATAGGGTCGGATCCGATCAGTTTTTTGGCCTTTGCGGTTAAGGTCAAATGGTGGCGGCGTTTATCCGTCTTATCAGGTGTGCGTTTCAACAACCGCTTGTCAACGAGTGCGCCGATCGTTTGCGAAGCAGCCCCGAGCGTTGTTCCCTGATAACACGCAAACGCGGATGTAGTTTTGGAAAATCGGTTCGCATTTGAAAAATACCGGAGCGCCGACCACTGCGCGGGCTTCAACCCATCCCGGTAACCTTCGGTGTAGGAGCAATGGCTTAAGCGCTCGACGAGTCCGGCAAGGTCACGGGATGTGTGCATAATCTACCTGGCCGGCTGAGAACACACGCCACGAGCGTACGCCGGAGCAGGCGATATTGGGCGGTGCTTCAGCAATCACCGCCGCGTGCATCATAACTATCGCCATACCCACTGTACCTTCCCTCGAAGATCGTCGGCTATCGCCCACCCCCGTAATGTCAAGGATTATAAATGATTCTTGTAACGGATGCCTTCCTATGATAGTTTCGACTCTGAACTAATAAAATCAGCAATGCGGATGCAAGTAAGCGGGAACAAACGGGCCGCTATCCTATCCCCTGCCGAGAGCGCAACCGTCGACCAAGCTACTGCTTATTGCCATTTATACGCCATACTTTGCGTATGCCGCCCGACACCGTGGCGAGGGACTCTCTCCTGCCCCCTGCCAGGAACCTCGTCCGGTGTTGGGTGCGTTTATTTGGTGAGGTGCGCCGGCGACAGGCAACAAAGCATAGGGGTATAATCGAAACCGATTTCTTTTGATCGAGGTCCACACGATGTCACTCAACGACCAGACTCGTTCCCGTATAGAATCAATGATCGCCTCCAACGAGGTGGTATTGTTCATGAAGGGGACACCGCAACAACCGCAGTGCGGATTTTCGGCGACAATAACCGGGATCCTCAGTGGCGTCATATCTGATTATGCGACCGTGAATGTGTTGGAAGACCCCGAGGTCCGGGAAGGGATCAAGGCGTATTCCCAGTGGCCCACAATTCCGCAACTCTACGTACGAGAGGAGTTTGTCGGCGGCTGCGACGTCGTCCAACAAATGTATACGAGTGGAGAATTGCATCGTACGCTTGGCTTGGAACCGGCGGAGTTGATCACCCCGGATATCACTATCAGCGATGCCGCCGCCCGCGCGATACGTGACGTGGCGGGGCAGCAATCAGGTGCGGCGGTGCACCTGCGGATCGATGCGACCTGGAATCATGAATTCAGCCTGAAGCCGCCCCAGGGTCATGAAATCACTGTTGAGGACAATGGTATCGAGATCCTCCTCGACCGGGATTCCGCCGCCCGCGCTTCAGGGCTCGAGATTGACATGACCGAAGAGCCACAGGGTGGAGGGTTCAGTATCCATAATCCCAACGCGCCGCCCCCGGTCACATAAATATAGAGGTCGAAGAGTTCAAAACGAAACTCGCGCGACGGCGGCGGATTATTTTCGTGACCGTGGGTTTACCGACGTCCACCATATCGTTGGCGGCATCGACTCATGATCGCGGCGGATAGACC
>DAOWDI010000259.1 GCA_030639105.1 Gammaproteobacteria bacterium
GATGGTACGGGCACAGCGCTTTTTTACCGGCGCAGGCGCGCAAGCGAGCAAGCCACCGCCGGCGGTGGCTTGCTCGCTTGCGCGCCTGCGCCGGTAAAAAAGCGCTGTGCCCGTACCATCGCCTCCAATCGTTGAAAGTGCGCGGTTGAGAATCCCAAGCTTGTACTGATCATGCTCAGCAGCTTCTCTTCTTGCGGATGCAGGACACCGTCGGCATAGGCGGCGTGCAGGAGGATCTCGACGAACATTTGCATCAAGCTGCGGCGTCGATGGCATTCGGATTTGAACTGCGCGATAACAGCGTCGACATCGAACCCCGATCGCTTACCCTGGTTGAACAGATCCATGGCAACGCGGACCTGGGTTTGATCCAGAGACATCTGTTGCATGACCGCGCGGGCCATATCAATCTCATCTTCACTGACGCGGCCATCGGCCTTGGCGACATGTCCCATGACAGAAAATACCGCGGCGAAAAAGGCACTTTGTATGCGTTCCTGATCCGGTGCGGTCCCAAACGGAGGGCTCTGGGCGCTAACCTTCACGCCGGTATCGAAACTATGCCCAACTGCCGCCCCGAGCATCGCGCCGAGCGGCCCGCCCAGCATAAAACCGAATGCACCACCAACAATCTTACCCCACCAACCCATTCAGTTTTTCTCCTCACAGCCGTCTATTGGCGCAGTTTAACATTACGGCACCAAGTAGTTCCGGGTACACGATTAGCACACGGGTCACTATGATCAGGGCGAACGTGATCGACATCAGTGGCGACAGTCGGTTAACCGTGCCTATCACGACCCATATGGGCTAAAATGGCCGAATGTGGAAACGGCGTAACTTTCTGCAGTCTATCGCGGCGCTCACCGTTGCCGCCAGGTCGAGGCAACTGCCCGCGGTAACCGCGGAGTCCGTGATAAGTCGACCGATCCCATCTACTGGGGAGCGGATCCCCGTTATCGGTATGGGTTCGTGGCTGACATTCGACTGCGCCGATGATAGGCACGCACTCGGGATCCGCACCAAGGTTCTGGGAGAGTTTTTCACACGCGGCGGGGCCTTGATCGATTCCTCACCCATGTACGGGACCTCACAGCAGACCATTGGGCATTGCCTCACAGCGCTGGAACGGCCGCCTGGTTTGTTCTCGGCGGCCAAGGTGTGGACGCGCGGGCGTTGGCTCGGTGAGCGCCAGATGAAGAAGTCCGCTCGACTATGGGGGATCACCGGCTTTGATCTGATGCAGGTGCATAACATGGTCGATGTCAAGACGCACCTCGAGACGCTGAGGGAATGGAAGGCGGCCAGCCGGGTGAAATATGTCGGAGTGACGATGTCCCATAGAAGCCTTGATGAAAAAGAACTGGAAAATTTGATGCGGACCGGCGTACTCGATTTCGTTCAGTTCACCTATAACATCCTCAATCGTCAAACCGAAAAGCGCTTGTTACCGCTGGCGCTCGAACGCGGGATCGCCGTGATCGCCAATCGTCCGTTTCAGCACAGTCTATTGTTCGATCGTGTGCGCGGCGTGCCCCTGCCCGAATGGGCGGCGGAGTTCGATTGCGTGAATTGGGCACAGTTTTTTCTGAAATTCATTGTTTCCCACCGCGCCGTAACCTGCGCCATTCCGGCGACATCAAAGGTCGACCACATGATCGAAAATATGGGTGCCGTCGTGGGCAGGATGCCTGATCCGCTGATGCGTAAAAGGATGATTCGGTTCTACACGCGGTTGTAGACCAGCATCCTGGACACCCGCGGCCCACCTTTCTCACCCGATCGACGCGCATCGCTTGCGTATCGAAACGTAGCGCTGGCGGTCAGCCAGTTCCCCTGCAATGCTTCAAGCACCGCGCCCTCCATGAGGATCATCTCAAAATCAGGATCAAGCGGCGATTGAAGCGAGCGGGTCGATTGTGCCGTTGAATCGGCCGGTCTGTTGGCTTGCGCAGACATTGCATGTCATTGATACAGCGGACACGCGGGCGCCCTTGATTGGTTTATTATGCTCGGTATCGGATCCAAAAATGAATCAACGGGCCGCAGTGGCCGATGCCGGCTAGCACATCGGGGAAAGTGGGTTCACAGTCGAGCGAAGATAATGATGAACAGGCGGTGGGAAACAGATGGCTAAACTACACTCGTTACGTCGATTTCGGTGACGGCGAGAATTATCATGCGGCCGTGCGGCGGCTGCGCCGAGATCTCACCGTACAATAGATGAGCAACCTTGATGAAAACAGGCCAACCTCCCCGACTACAAGAATCGTGCGCCGTTTAAGGAATACAGCCAAAGCATGCGCTTCCGTCTGATCACCTACAACATTCATAAAGGGATCGGCGGCGTCGATCGTCGCTACCGACCGGAAAGGATCATCGAAGCGCTGGCGCATTATGACGCCGATGTCATCCTACTGCAGGAGGTTGACGATGGTGTGCCGCGATCGCACCATGACTGCCAGGTGGATCTGATAGGCGACGCACTTGGTATGCCGTACCGTGCATTTCAGAGGAATGTATCGTTGACACAGGGTTATTACGGTAATGCCATGATCAGTGCGTATCCGCTCGACGAAGTACATAGCCTGGACCTGAGTGTGCCATTGAAGAAGCGCCGCCGTGCCCTTGTTGCTCGATGCGTGGTGCGTAGGGAGCACCAGCGCACCGTGCAATTAGTGAATTGTCACCTTGGTCTTGCTGGATTCGAACGGGTGATCCAATTGCGGAAGATCTTGAGTTCCAAGGCCTTAACCCATCTTCACCACACTACGCCAACGATCGTCGCCGGCGATTATAATGACGTGTGGGGTACGCTTGGCAGGCGGGTCATGGAGCCGGCTGGCTTCACGGCAGCGAGTAAGGCGGCCAAGACATTCCCGGCCATCATGCCCGTGCGCTCGCTCGACCGTATCTATTTTAGCGGCGAACTTCGCTTCGATCATAGCTTCCCAGCCCGTAGTGACGTCGCCCGGCAGGCATCCGATCATTTGCCCGTCGTGGCCGACTTCGAGTTGACAGCATAGATGTTTGCTGGCGAGCAGCTGTTGAGCTGGATACATGGCAACGAGGAACTCATGTGGCGGGTGGCGGCTCTCTCGGGGGTGGCATTTCTTGCAACACTATTGCTCGTGCCTTTCATCTTGGTCCGCCTACCAAGCGATTATTTCTCCCATCGCGGTCGCCGTGAAATGCGCGCCCACTCAAGGCATCCCCTCGTTCGGGCATTTTTCGCCCTGCTGAAGAATATCCTTGGCCTCCTATTCGTTATGGCGGGAATTGTCATGCTGGTGCTGCCGGGACAGGGGATCCTGACCATTGTCGTCGGGCTCATGCTGATCAATTTTCCTGGCAAATATCGTGCGGAGCGATGGGTGGTTGGGCAGCTATCGGTGTTGCGAGCGATAAACTGGATCCGCGCGCGCGCGGATAAACCACCCATGTCGATCGATCTTGATGAGATCCGGGGCACGCACGACTAGGTTGGATTTGCGGACCATGGGCACGGGGTATCGCTGATGGAAATGATGATATCAATCAAGGAAGAGGGCGGCAGCGCGCCGGTGGTAGGACTCCCGTTATGCGAGGATCTCGGTGAGCGCATCGCCCAAGGCATCAACCTCGTCGTTGGTCCCGACCGTAATGCGCAGGTAGTTTTCCGTACGTGGTTGGTCGAAGTGGCGGACGAGAATTGCACGGTCACGCAGCGCCTTTGCCAGTACCGCCGCGGCGCACGTTCGATGTGCCGTGAAGACAAAATTAGCGGCCGATGGTAGGACCTCGAAATCCAATGCCTCAAGGCGGCTGGTCAATCGTTTCCGCGTCGTGATGATTTTCCGACGAGTCGCCTCAAAGTATTCCCGATCTTCGATGGCGGCAACCGCACCGGCGATGGCGAGGCGATCCAACGGATACGAATTGAAGCTGTTCTTAACCCGCTCGAGCGCTTCGATTAGCACCGGGTGGCCGAATGCATAGCCGACGCGCAGCCCCGCGAGCCCATGTGACTTCGACAGCGTCCGTACGACCAGCAGATTATCGAAGCGATCGACCAACTCCGTTGCTGATTGTGCGCCAAATGCGACATACGCTTCGTCGATGATCACAACGGATCCGGTATTGCCCAGGAGGAATTGGGCGATCGCATTCTTCGCGATAGCTCGTCCCGTCGGTGCATTAGGGTTCGCCAAGATGATCCCGCCGTTAGCGCACTGATAATCGGCCAGGTCAATCTCAAAGTTCGCACTGAGCGGAACCGTTTCGAATGGGATCTGGAACAGTGCGCAATAGACCGGATAAAAACTGTAAGTGATATCCGGAAACAGGATCGGCTCGTCGTGCTGCAATAGCCCATTGAAAACGTGGGCGAGGACCTCATCGGAGCCATTGCCGACGAATACTTGAGCGGGTGCTATCCCGTGGCATTCGGCGAGTGCTGCTTTGAGCACACCGGCGTCTGGATCGGGATAAAGCCGTAGGCTGTCCGAGGTTTCAGCACGGATCGCCGCAAGCGCCTTCGACGAAGGGCCGTAAGGATTCTCGTTAGTATTGAGTTTGATGACGTCACGTTGCGCCGGTTGCTCACCCGGCACATAGGGGATGAGCGAACGCACAAGCGGGCTCCACAGTCTAGACATTGCCGCTACCGATCTCCATAGTCGTAAGCAAGCATCCGCGGCGCAAGGGGCAAAACTTCTTCATCCGGTGCCCGCCCGTGAAGATGATCACACTCCTGTGCGCAATTATGTCGGCGGTAAGAAAGCCCTTGGGCGCGTTCATAAATGTGACGGTTGTGACACCGTCGCCTATTTTACGCTCGACAGTTCCCATCGATTGCTTCCTTCAGCTTTTGTTCGGACCTTGTGAGCGGATAGTATACGGAATTCGACCCCGCCAGCATTCTCCGGTGAGAACTATCAATTATTTTCGCAATGGGTCGACGCAGACCTCTTGGCGAAGCCAAATCTGGTTGCAGATGGATGTGCCGAGCTAGGCATTTCAACCCGGTAAATATGCCGCTACGCAGCCGGCGATAAGAACCGCGATCACCGCGGCGGCCTCGATTGTGAGCGTGGCGAGCGCATAGTCGATACTGGCATACAGCATGAACGCACAAATCGCCGAGAACATCAGCGGCAAGACTGGGTAGAAGGGTACCCTGAATTCATTCGCCGCTGTATATCCGCGGTGGCGCAGTATGAAAAGTGAAATCGAGGCGAGCAGAAAGAACGACCAGAACACGGGCGCACCGAACACAACAAGACGCTGAAAAGACTGCTCTCCGGCTGCCAGCGCAATGATCAGGACGATGGTGATGACGCCCTGCGCCAACAAGGCATTGACCGGCGAGTGAGATCTGGCGTGCCATCGCCCCAACCACCGATAGCTCGGCCAACGTTGCCCGAAGGCATAGAAGATGCGTGAGTTGGTAAGGATCGTTGCGTTGATGTTCGCCAGACACGTCATACAGATCAATACGCTGATGAAGATTGCGCCAAATTCACCGAGGACTGCCTCGGCAACGTCGGCGGCAGCAGAGTGCGAGGCGCCCAGGTTTGCGTGGCCGAGCGTATATTCGAACGCCAATACCACCAGCAGATAGATCGAGGTGATGAAGATGATGCCGAGGATCAGCGCACCTACCAGATTGCGGTGTGGATCCTTGATCTCCCCGGCGATCAATACGATCACATTCCATCCCCCATAGGTATACAGTACGAGGATGAACGCGAGTTGCGGATTAAACGGATCCGGGGCCACCGTCGCCGGCGCGGCCACCTCGAGTGCTGCCGGGGAGAGGAAACCCAGCGCCACAAGTCCCAGAAGCCCCAATACTTTTGTGGCGGTCAGTAGTTTCTGCGTCGTTGTGCCGATTCGCAGGCCGAAGGCGTTCGCCGCCGTCAGACAGGTTACCGCCGCGACCGCAACAATGGAAAAATGCTCGACGCCAAGCGAGTCATGTAGGCGCGTAGCGTAACGGGCAAAAATGTAGGCGCTAGCACCGACGCCGGACGGCTGCACGATCCAGAATGTCATCCACGCGAACAGGAACGCGAGACGCTGGCCATAGGCCTCCCGCAAATATTCGAAGTCACCGCCCGTACGGCTCAACACGGTACCCAATTCGGCATAGCACAGTGCGCCGATGAGCGCGCACAATCCCCCGATGATAAAGACCACGACCAACTCGCCCGCACTCACCGTACTCCTGGCAATCAGCGGGGTGGCTTCATAGATACCGGCGCCAATCACGGTACCGACAATTATCGCCATCGCATCGGTTAGTCCGAGGCTGGCTACCGGACCGGTGTCACGTTTCATCAATCTACCCATTGGTATCGATGGAGAATGCCTTTGAATATCGGTGGTTTTATTGCATGATTTTTTATGCAAATAGCGATTGCTATATGTATTATTCTGATAGGTATCTTAGTACTCATTTCTGTCGTTTTGCTGTACAAACACAACCAACGCATGTCGAGAGAGCCACAGATTACATCACTCTAAGAATGAAGTTATAGGCAGGTCATCGATGCAACACATTGCGGATAATTGCCGCAAAGACCTGCTGGGTTCTGAATATGGCCACCGGTCGGCGTGTGCCGAATAATGCAACCGATAGACACATCGATTTTGGAATGCATTGTAAAACGCGACCAATACGGTGTTCGAGTACCAAAATAGAGAGAAATAATGAGCAAGGTACAGTATGTAAGCGCGAGCTTTGCGATATTCATCGTAAGCATGCTGCCGCTACCGGTGCTGAGTGGATCAATCAATTACGTGATCCACATCAGCATCGACGGTCTCCGTTCCGACGGGGTCACTGCGCTCGACTCAGCCACGGCGCCAAATTTCTATCGTTTGCGCACCGAGGGCGCGTTCACCGACAACGCGCGTACCGACGTCGAGCACACTGACACCCTGCCGAACCATACGAGCCAACTCACCGGCCGCGGCGTCGATGGGCCAAGTGGCCACAACTACACGGAGAACAGTATACCGGCGACGGGAACAACGCTCAAAACTAACAAGGGTTCCTATATCAGCAGTGTGTTCGATGTCGTACACGACAACGGATCCTCCACCGGTCTGTATGCGAGCAAGGAAAAGTTCATACTCTTCGATCAAAGTTACGACGCAACGGCAGGCGAACCCGATGGCATCGGACCGGACAACGGCACGGATAAGATTGACCGCTATGACTACAACGACAATGTCGACCCCACCACATCCAACACGCTGGTCGACAGCTACCTGATGGCGATGTCGAGCGCGCCGTTCAACTACACTCTGCTGCATCTGCGTAACCCGGATTCGGCCGGGCATGACTCAACCTGGGATCTCACAGCAGACAGCGATTATCTCGGCTCGATCGTCGACGTCGATTCGTTCCTCGGTGATATCTTCATGGAAATCGACGATGCTTCATCGCCGCTCAACGGCCACACCGCAATCATACTCACCGCCGATCATGGCGGCCGGCTCAGCACGAAAACGCACGGCCCCGAAGACGACGCCGAGAACTACACCATACCTTTCTATGTCTGGGGTCCGGGGGTCGCCGCCGGCGCCGATCTGTATACACTGAATCCGTCCAGCCGCGCCGATCCCGGCACTGCCCAACCGGCCTATGGCGATCCAAATCAGCCGATTAGAAACGGCGATGGCGCCAATCTGGCGCTCGGCCTGCTCGGGCTCGGACCGGTCCCGGGATCGACTATCAACGCAGCGCAAGATCTGAACGTCACGCCGATCCCGCTGCCGACTGCATTGCCGATGGTGCCTGGTGTGTTGTTGGGAATGGGGTTTTAGTCGAATAGGATCTGGAAATTTCGATAAGAAATCAAGACAGATGATACGCTGACATTTCTTGCCGCAACAATCAGGCAGCCATCGTATTCTTCAACTCTATCTTACAGACTCGCAGATAAAATCAACCCGCGCGTTGAGGGCCGCCATTGCGAAAGGGATGGGGAGTAGATGATTTCCCGATACCCACTGCTGTAATAGTCCGATCATCGTCGAATGATTGTACAGTTGAATCCAGGGATTCATCACTCGGCGCCGACCCACATGCGCATCCACCTGGACCAAGGGGAGCGCGCTCCACGGCAGAACAACAATACGATCATATTTCTTGATGTAGGTACGGCATCGATTGTATAGATCGGCTGTTTTTCTCTGGTTACTTCCGTATCCTCGGCTCAACCACAGATTAAACAAATCGACGGGAGAACGATCGGCCACAAAGTCGCCGCATTCGTCTTCGAGCTTGTTCTTATGCTCTAGCGTCGTCAGGATCTGGCGCTGCAGCCGGCTCGCCGGTTTGCTGAAATCGTAGTTTTTATCGAAGAATTCATCATAGCATTCGGCGACTA